>CANQME010000093.1 GCA_947624815.1 uncultured Lachnospiraceae bacterium
GATCTCCTTGTCGGGCTGTGCGCCGTGCTCGATGGTGTCTACGCCGTTCTGAAGCGCCGTGCGGACGCCCTCGGGACTTTCCACATGGGCGGCTACGGGCAGGCCGAGACGGTGCGCCTCGTCGCAGGCGGCCTTTACGTATTCCGCCGGCATGCGCAGTACGCCGGGCTCGCCCATTTCCGTGGCGTCCAGGACGCCTCCGGTGATCATCAGCTTGATCAGATCCGGCTTGTCTTCGGCGATCTTTTGGACAAATGCAGCGGCTTCCTCGGCGGAGGTCGCCTCGTAGGCCAGGGAACCGGCCATATGGCCGCCGGGAACGGATACCGCCATGTTGCCGGCCAGAATCGTGGGTCCCACGCCGCGGCCCGCGGCGATCTCATCCCGCAGCCAGGTATCGTAGGCCTCCACGCCGCCGACCGTGCGGATCGTGGTGACGCCGCTCAGCAGCTCGGTCTTCGCGTAATCCCGGTACATTTTCTCCAGAACCTTGCGGGTCAGACGGTTGGCGGTTACAAGCTTTACGGTTTTTTTTGCGTCCATCGGCTTCTTCGACGGCTTGCCGCCCGCCGGAATGTGGACGTGCATGTTGATGAGGCCGGGCATCAGGTATTTGCCGCCCAGATCGATCTCGCGGCAATGGGCGGGAAGCGGCTGGCCGGCCGGCTGGATGGCGGCGATCTTCTCGCCGTCGGTGATCAGCGTCATGCCGGTGACCGGCGTCATATCCGGATGTCCGGACAGCAGGACGCCGCCCGTATAGGCGGTCCTGCGGGGAATGGTATTGGCGTGTTTCTTTAAACTGATATGATCCATGATCGTTCCTTTCTGCAGTTTCCGGTTTCCGGTGCGGAAATGCTGCGCAGCGGTAAATCGCCGGTCATATGCGGCCGGCGCCGCGGTACAATACGGTCTGTTACGGGTTACGTATGACCGCCGGTTCTTACGGGCTTATCTGGACGTCGGGCAAAGCGCTTCTTCCTGCGCTACGATCCGCTCGACCGTTTTCCTCCATTCTTCCGGCGTCTCCTTGATCGGAGAATGACCGGAATCCTCGAACCAGATCCATTCCTTGCGGGGAGCGTTCAGGGCGCCGAACCATTTCTCCGCGATGGAGGTGGGGCAGTTCTGATCGTGACGGCCCTCGGTCAGATAGACGGGCACGTCGATGTCCGGGATCAGGACGTTCAGATTGCAGTCCACGATCTCGTCCCAAAGGGCCCGCAGGCTGAAGAATGCGCCCTTGTAGTAACGCCACACGTCGAGGAGGCTGTATTCCGGAGACTTGAGGATGGGGATCAGGACGGACTCGATGACGCCGTCGCTCTTGCCGTGCTCCTCGCCGCCGTATTTGCTCATCAGATTGCGCTGGACCATCATATCGTCCATGCTGGCGTAGCGGCCTTTCTTCGGCCAGCCGATCCGTTCCAGTTCCTTAAGCGCCTTGGCGTCGTTCCGTTTCTGTGCTTCCGTCAGAACAAACTGATAGGAGAGGGTTTCATTCTCATCGCCGTCGACAAACTGGCCCATACCGATGTAGGCCGCCACGTCCTGCGGGTAGCGCTTGGCGGTCAGCGATCCCAGAAGGGAGCCCCAGGAATGGCCGACGATATAGATTTTCTTCTTGTGGAAACGCCGTTTCAGGTAGAGCAGGACCTCATGGGCGTCCTCGATCATACGGTCCAGGGTCATGTCTTCCTCAGGCTGTTTCCGGAAATAGCTCAGTCCCGCGCCCCGCTGATCCCAGCAGACCATGGTCATATGCTGCGCCAGGGCGGACTGGTCCTTCAGCACCCAGTGACGGTCGCAGACGCCGGGACCGCCGTGGATGAACAGGATCACCGGAAGCGCCGGGTCCGTGCTGCGAATCCGAAGGTTCTGGCCGAAGCCGCCGATGGAAACGTAGCCTTTTTCGTCGATTGCATATTTCATGTGAATATCCCTCCTTAACGAGATTTATCTGACTATTATTATATTCTTTCCAATCGGCGGTGTCAATTCAAACCATGCGTCGCGGGTCGATTAATTGCCTGCCGAAGCTTGAAATCCGAACGCGGTTACGATATAATCATTTTGCGGCATTCGGAAGAATGACGGGACGGAATCCGAAAATGACGGGAAATACCGTGAAAAATGGGGTTTTCTTTTTCGGAAGTTTGCGGTATACTGTGCTGAGTAAGATGGAAAGCACCGGAAACCGCTGCCGGTAAACGCCGGAAGACGGGACGTGGCAGCATATCCCGCAAGGTTTGTCAGGCGTGTTGGGAGTAAAAACGGTGTGCGGTGCTGCCGCTGAAAGAGCTGATGCGCGGTGTCTGCCGCAGAAGAAGCTAATGCGCGGTGTCTGCCGCAGAAAGAGCTGATGCGCGGTGTCTGCCGCAGAAAATGCTGATGTGCGGTGCTGCCGCTGAAAGAGCTGATGCGCGGTGCTGCCGCAGTAGAAGCTGATGCGCGGTGTCTGTCGCAGAAAATGCTGATGTGCGGCTCTAACCGCAGAAGACGCTGACATGTGGCGTCAGATACGCAATTTGCAGGAGGAAGATCATGTTAGACCTTAGATTTGTGAGAGAGAATCCGGAGACAGTCAAGCAGAATATCCGGAATAAATTTCAGGACGAGAAGCTTCCGCTGGTGGACGAGGTCATCGATCTCGACGCGAAGAACCGGGCGGCCAAGACCGAGGGGGACAATCTCCGGGCGGCCCGCAACAAGCTGTCCAAGCAGATCGGCCAGCTGATGGCGCAGGGAAAGAAGGAGGAGGCCGAGGCCGTGAAGGCCCAGGTGACGGCCAACGCGGAGCGTCTGGCCCAGCTGGAGAAGGACGAGGCCGCCTATGAGGAGCGGATCACGAAGATCATGATGACAATCCCGAACATCATTGATCCCAGCGTACCGATCGGCCGGGACGACAGCGAGAACGTGGAGCTTCAGCGGTTCGGCGAGCCGGTTGTTCCGGACTTCGAGATCCCGTACCACACCGATATCATGAAGACCTTCGACGGCATCGATCTGGACGCGGCGGGACGCGTGGCCGGCAACGGCTTCTATTACCTGATGGGAGACATTGCCAGACTTCATTCGGCGGTGATCGCCTATGCCCGCGATTTTATGATCGACCGGGGCTTCACCTACTGTGTGCCCCCGTTCATGATCCGCAGCAATGTGGTGACGGGCGTCATGTCCTTCGCGGAGATGGACGCCATGATGTATAAGATCGAGGGAGAGGACCTGTATCTGATCGGAACCAGCGAGCATTCCATGATCGGCAAGTTCATCGACACGATCACGCCGGAGAGCGAGCTTCCGAAGACGATGACCAGCTATTCCCCGTGCTTCCGCAAGGAGAAGGGCGCCCACGGCATCGAGGAGAGAGGCGTATACCGCATCCATCAGTTCGAGAAGCAGGAGATGATTGTGGTCTGCAGGCCCGAGGAGTCCCCGATGTGGTACGATAAGCTGTGGCAGAACACGGTGGATCTGTTCCGTTCCATGGATATTCCGGTGCGGACCCTGGAGTGCTGCTCCGGCGATCTGGCGGATCTGAAGGTGAAATCCTGCGATGTGGAGGCCTGGAGCCCCAGACAGAAGAAGTATTTCGAGGTCGGATCCTGCTCGAACCTGGGCGACGCTCAGGCCAGACGTCTGCGGATCCGCGTGGACGGGGAGAAGGGCAAATATTTCGCCCACACGCTGAACAACACGGTGGTGGCTCCGCCGCGTATGCTGATCGCTTTCCTGGAGAACAACCTGCAGGCGGACGGCAGCGTGAAGATCCCGGCGGTTCTGCAGCCGTATATGGGCGGCAAGACAGTACTTGTGCCGAAGAAATGAGAACGCCAAAGCGCCGGAAATCTGCAGGCTGGAACCTGTGGGGATATTAAGAGATTCGCGTCCGGGGATCGTTCGCGCGTCACAGAAGGATATGCGGAAGGTTCCCGGATGTATTTTGCCGGCGACGCTTTAACAAAGTAGAGAGATGCATTGCCGGGAGCGGCGGCTGTGTCAGCCAGATCATTTAGAAAAAGGAGAGGTCAGAATGAATATCGTATGTTTGGACATGGAAGGCGTACTGGTGCCGGAGATCTGGATCGCATTTTCGAAGGCAAGCGGGATCCCGGAACTGAAGAGGACGACCCGGGACGAGCCGGACTATGACAAGCTGATGAGATGGAGGCTGGGGATCTTAAAGGAGCACGGACTGGGACTGAAGGAGATCCAGGACGTGATCGCCACGATCGATCCGCTGCCGGGCGCCAGGGAATTCCTGGACGAGCTGCGGACGCAGACCCAAGTGGCGATCCTCAGCGACACGTTCACCCAGTTTGCCAAGCCCCTGATGAAGAAGCTGGGATGGCCCACCATATTCTGCAATACGCTGGAGGTGGCGGACAGCGGAGAGGTGACGGGCTTTCGGATGCGGGTGGAGCAGTCCAAGCTGTCTACCGTGAAGGCTCTGCAGTCCATCGGCTACGAGACCATCGCGGCCGGAGACAGCTATAACGATCTGGGCATGATCCGGGCCAGCAAGGCCGGTTTCCTCTTTAAGAGCACGGAGAAGATCATTGCCGATAATCCG
Source organism: uncultured Lachnospiraceae bacterium (assembly GCA_947624815.1). Classification (GTDB taxonomy): domain Bacteria; phylum Bacillota; class Clostridia; order Lachnospirales; family Lachnospiraceae; genus UBA3402. The sequence continues at coordinate 4,577 of CANQME010000093.1, forward strand.
GACCTGCAGGCGTTCGAGGAATTCGACGATCTTCTGGCGGCGATCAAAGGAGCGCTGGACCCGTTTAACTAAGGAAACGGGTGACATGACAAAGGGAACTCGCATGATGTCCGGCGGTTTGGAGTTGCTGCAGGCGTGTGAGAACGGAAAACAAGAGAGAAAAGGAATGCTGTAACGATGCAACTGACTCCGGTTATGTTTCTGATCGTCTGTCCGCTGGTCTTTCTGGCCGGTCTGGTGGACGCCATCGGGGGAGGTGGGGGACTGATCTCCCTGCCTGCCTATCTGATCGCGGGGATTCCGATCCACATGGCGATCGCTACCAATAAACTGTCGTCCGCCTGCGGGACGACTCTTGCGACCCTCAAATTCATCCGTGCGAAAATGGTCAGCCTGCGGCTGGCGGTTCCCACGGTTATCGCCGCGATGGCCGGTTCTGCCTGCGGCGCAAGGCTTTCGCTGACTGTGGACGAGGCCGCGATGAAATATATCCTCTTCGTGGTCCTGCCGGCGACCGCATTTATCGTGCTGAACCGGAAGCTGTTCCCTGCGGATGAGGAGAGCAATGAGCTGGTACTGAACTGGCGGGCGTATGTGATCTCGTCGCTCGCGGCTTTGGTCATCGGCTTCTACGACGGGTTCTACGGCCCGGGAACCGGGACATTTCTGATCATCGCTCTGACAGTATTCGCCAAGCTGCCGATGAAACGGGCCAACGGCCAGTCCAAGGTCATCAACTGGACCACCAATGTGACGTCGCTGGCGGTGTTTCTGCTGGACGGGCAGGTGATCTTCCTGCTGGGCCTGGCGGCGGCCGCAAGCAACATGGCGGGCGCCTGGATCGGCGCGTCGCTGGTGATGACCAAAGGCTCCAGAATCGTGCGGCCCAGCATTCTGCTGGTGCTGGTTCTGCTGTTTCTGAAAATTCTGGGCGTTTACTAGATGAAATGAAAATGGCCGCGGAATAGACCGCGGCCGTGCTATTCCAGAAATGCGAACGAAAGCGGATCAGCCGATTTCTTCCAGGTCCGCCCGCGGGGACGCAACCAGCGAATAGTTTGTGTGGTAGATGACGAAGCCCGGCGCGGCGCCGGCTACCTTGCGGATGTGCTTCTTCTGGATGTAATCGATCTCCACCTTCTCGTTTGCGCGGCCCTTGGAGTAATAGGCGGCCAGGGCTCCGGCCTCCTCGAAGACGCGGTCGGGCAGTTCTCTGCCCTCGGCCTTCACGATCACATGGGAACCGGGAATGCCCTTGGCGTGGAACCACCAATCGCTGCCGGAGGCCAGCTTGAAGGTCAATTCCTCATTCTGATAGTTGTTCTTGCCCACATAGATGTGGAAGCCGTCGGAGGAGAGGTAGTGGAAGGGCCGGCTGGTGATCCGGGGCTTCTTGCCGCCGGCGTTATGGCGGCGAATGTAGCCGTAGTCCGTCAGCTCCTCCTTGATCTGGACCAGATCCTCCTCCTTTAAGGCAATCTCCAGAGACGTGGAAATGGACTCCAGATGGTCGATCTCGCCGCGGGTCGCGGCGGTCTGTTCCGTCAGGGCCTCGTAGGTGCGCTTCAGCTTGTTGTATTTGTCAAAGAATTTCTGGGAATTCTCGCGGGCCGTCAGCTGAGGGTCCAGCGGGATCTTAATCTCTTCGTTGGTGTAGTAATTCAGGCATTTCAGCTCCTTTTCCCCGCCCTGCAGCTCGTAGCCGTAGGTATTGAGAAGTTCGCCGTAGACCTTGTATTTGTCACGCTTTTCCGTATCGCGGAGCTGCTTCTCCTGCAGATCCAGCTTCTTGTAGTTGCGCTCCAGCGCGGTCTGGACGATCCGCCGCAGGTCCGTGGACTTCTGGCGGATGCGGACGACCGTATCGCGAGAGGCGTAGTAGGTCTCCAGAAGCCGGCTGACAGAGGGGAAGACCTGGGCGCGGTACGTATCGCTTTGCCCGGCGTGAGCGCCGTGTCCGCGGCTGTCTGATGTGTCCGTAAGCGGCGTTTGTCCGGGAGTATCCGGTTCCGCAGCGTGATTGGTGTCTGCGCCTTCGTGCCGTAGCCCGTAACCGGAGTCTATGTCCTTGCTCTCGGATTCACTGCAGGCATTCATGTCCCAAGGTCGGAGACCGTGGCCGGCATCCGTGTCTTCATACCGGCATCCATAGCAGGTCAGGGGAACCGACGCGAATTCCACCGGCTCATCGCCCCGGTACACGATATTGGGCGTGAAGCGGCCTGCGCGGACGTCCTCCATCATCAACTCCAGCATATGGTAGAGATGAGTCAGTTCGGCAGGCGACAGATCACCTGCCGAATGATCCCCGTCGATGGAGGCCAGATGACACAGCTCCAGTGCGACAATGGGGCTTAAACCGGTCAGATTCGAATAGAGCGCCTTCTGGACCGGCATGGGCGCGGCGCCGATGCGGCGCGCGAATTCCTCCTCCGTGACCGTAAGAGGATCTGCCTTCTCCACGGTCTGCGGGATGAAGTATTCCCGTCCCGGAAGCACCTCCCGCACGGAGCTGACCTGGGCGGACACATGCTTGATGCTGTCCAGGATCACGCCGTCCTCCCGGCAGAAGATGATATTGCTGTGCTTGCCCATCAGCTCCACGATCAGCCGCTTGCGCTTTAAATCGCCCATCTCGTCCAGATGCTCGACGGTGAATTCAATGATCCGCTCCAGGCCGGGCTGCCGGACGCTTACGATGCGGCCGCTGCCGATATGCTTGCGCAGCAGCATGCAGAAATTCGGCGCCGTCATCGGCCCCGGCTTATTGCTGTCCGTGAAATAGATCAGCGGCAGGCTGGCGCTGGCCGACATCAGGATCCGATAGGTGTCTTTATAATTCTTGATCGTAAACAGAAGCTCGTCCTTTTCGGGTTGGGCGATCTTGGTGATCTTGGCCCCTTCGAGGCTCTCCTTCAGGTCGCGGGTCAGGTTCGCGATCACGATTCCGTCAAATGCCATTTCGAAAACCTCCGTACTGCGCGGTCTGCCGCGCAGCTTAATTGAGCAAAATTCAGTCTGAAAGTCTATCCTGCCTGGGATCGATCCGCAAGGAAGGTCTTACAGCAGCTGAATTGATTCCATGTTTGTGTGAATACCATGCCTGGAACCGATCCGCAAGGAAGACCTTACAGAACTGAACGGACACCATTTTTGCTTACATACGAAACCACGAATGAATTCGGTTCGCGAACAATGTCTTACAGCAGCTGGATAAAATCCGGAACTTTGCGCTTCGGCACGTAGAAATTCTCCCGCTCGTCCATATAGTAGGTCAGGCTTCCGGATGCGTCCGGCTCCACGACGGTGCTTGTATGGGCGGGATAGCCGAAGGCGATCATGTACAGGATCTCCAGGGAAGGATCGACGGACAGGATCCTGCCGATCTGCTCCCGGTCGATATTGCCCATCATGCAGCTTCCCACGCCGTGGTGCCAGGCCGCGGCGATGATATTGTCCATGGCCAGGCCCGCGTCCACGCCGGTTCCGAAGGACTTCGCTTCCTTCTCGCAGAGAACGGCCCAGTACATGACCGGATGACTGCCTTCCTTCGGACGGCCCACGGCGTCGGTCAGGGCGGCCGCCCAGTAGGTGAAGGGGAAAATCTGCTCCACCAGCTCTGCGGAGCAGACCGCCGCGTAGCGCAGAGGCTGCTTATTGCCAGCGCTGGAGGCCAGCCTGGCGGCCTCCATCATATCGTCGACGACCCGGCGCGGAACCGGCCGGCTCTGGTCGAAACGCCGGTAGGTCCGTTTGGTCTTTAAAAATTCCATGAATTCCATAATCTTTCACCTCGGATGGTTTTTCCGCAATCAGAACAGATATGCTCATCATAGCACAGATTTGACAGGCAGGCAAGAGCGGGAAGTCGAGAGGAGAAACCCAGGAAACTTTGTCTGCAATGTTGACTTCATTTTCCATTTGCCTTATAATGGTATTTAATTATGAGGAAAGAGAGGAACCGCGAAATGATCAAGAGTATGACCGGCTTCGGCAGATGCGAGAAGGCGACCGACCAGTACAAGATCTCCGTGGAGATCAAGTCCGTGAATCACCGCTATCTGGACATGAGCATCAAGATGCCGAAGAAATTCAATTATTTCGAGGCCGCTCTCCGCAATTTACTGAAAAATGATATCCAGCGCGGCAAGGTGGACATCTTCATCACCTACGAGGACTACACGACCCAGACCATGCAGCTGAAGTACAACGAGGGCCTGGCCGCGGAATATATGGAATATTTTAGGAAAATGAAGGAGCAGTTCGGCCTGACAGACGATATCACCGTGTCGCAGCTTGCGCGCATGCCGGAAGTCCTGACCATGGAGGAGACGCCCGAGGACGAGGAATCCATGTGGAAGCTTCTGTCCGGAGCGGTGGAAGAGGCGGCGAAGGCGTTTGTCGAGACCCGGATCCGGGAGGGCGAACACCTGAAGAACGACCTGATCAGCAAGCTGGACGAGATGCTCGGGCTGGTGGAGGAGATCGAGAACCGGTCGCCGTCCATCGTCGAGGAGTACCGCGCCCGGCTCACGGAGAAGGTGAAGGAGCTTCTGGAGAACAATACGGTGGACGAGGCAAGGATCGTCACCGAGACCACGATCTTCGCGGACAAGATCTGCGTGGATGAGGAGACGGTGCGGCTCAGGAGCCACATCGCGGCCACGAAGAAGGAGCTGGAGGCCGGCGGAAGCGTCGGGCGGAAGCTGGATTTCATCGCCCAGGAGATGAACCGGGAAGCCAACACGATCCTTTCCAAGGCCAACGACCTGGAGGTGTCGGGCAAGGCCATCGAGCTGAAGACCGGCATCGAGAAGGTGCGCGAGCAGATCCAGAATATCGAGTAGGGCGGACGGTGCGTGCTTTTTGCACGGCGCGGGATTGAGCCGGGAGCCTGAACAGCAGGGCAGACGGCAAAAGCAGAGCAGAGATCAAGCGACAGCAGGATGGGAGTATCATGTTCATGAGCGATCAGGGAATATTGGCGGTGGTGTCGGGCTTCTCCGGAGCGGGGAAGGGAACCCTTATGAAGGAGCTTCTGCGCAGGTACGACAACTACGCGCTGTCTGTCTCAGCCACCACACGGAGCCCCAGAGCGGGCGAGGTGCACGGCCGGGAGTATTTTTTCGTAAGCGAGGAGGAGTTCGACCGGCTGATTCAGGAGGACCAGCTGATCGAATACGCCAGATATGTCCGGCATTCCTACGGCACCCCGAAAAGCTACGTGACGGAGCAGCTGCAGGCGGGGAAGGACGTGATCCTGGAGATCGAGATCCAGGGCGCGCTGAAGGTGAAGGAGAAGTTCCCGGACACGCTGCTTCTGTTCGTATCGGCGCCGGACGCGGCGGAGCTGAAGCGCCGCCTGGCCGGAAGAGGCTCCGAGAGCGAGGAGGTCATCCGCGCCAGACTCGACCGGGCGAAGGAAGAGGCGGAGGGCATGGACTGCTACGATTACCTGCTGATCAACGACGATCTGGACGCCTGCGTCGAGGAGATGCACCGGATCATCCAGGCCCAGCACGCGAAGATGAGCAATAACCGGCGATTTATCGAGAGGATCCGGTCGGAGCTGGCGGAGTGCTGAGACAGCGTTTAATCGGAAGAAAGAGTACGAATCCGGTATTCGGTACGGAAATACAGACTATATCAATGCAGAAACAGAGAGGAGCATTTATCTATGTTACATCCATCTTATCATGATCTGATCCAGGCAGTGAACAGCGGTGTGGAGCCGGGCGAGGAGCCGGTCGTTCAGAGCCGCTATTCGATCGTTATCGCCGCCGCCAAGAGGGCGCGCCAGCTGATCGCCGGCGAGGACGCCATGGTGGCGTCCGGCGGAAGAAAGCCGCTCAGCGTGGCGGTCGATGAACTGTACCATCAGAAGGTGAGGATCGTCAGCGAGGACGATACGGCCGACGACGAGCCTTCGGCTTTCGCAGCGGAAGCCGTGAAGGCGGATGCGGAAGCGGCGGATGCTGCGGACGCAGCGGAAACCGGCGGGGATGCGGCGGATGCGGAGACGGCCGAAGACGCCGGTTCCGACAGGGATCTGTCCGAAGAGACCGAATAACGTCGGACCTGCTTAAGGAGTCTACATGAAGATACTTTGCATTTCCCTTGGCTGCGACAAGAATCTGGTGGATACGGAGAAGATGCTGGGGCTTCTGCGGCGCGGCGGCTATGAATTTACCGACGACGAGACGGAGGCGGACGCAATCCTGATCAACACCTGCTGTTTCATCGGCGACGCCAAGGAAGAAAGCGTGAATACGATCCTGGAGATGGCCCAGTGGCGCACGTCGGGGCCATGCCGGGCGCTGATCGTTGCCGGGTGCCTGGCCCAGCGTTACCGGGAGGAGATCCTTACGGAGATCCCGGAGGTGGACGCGGTGATCGGGACGGCCTCCTACGACGAGATCGCGGAGGTGCTTGACCGGGCGCTTCAGGGGGAGAGATCCCAACGCTTCGGCGACATCAACGCGCTTCCGAAGGTGGATGCGGACCGAATCGTGACCACGGGCGGATATTATGCGTTTTTGAAGATCGCGGAGGGGTGCGATAAGCGCTGCACCTACTGCATCATTCCCAGCCTGCGCGGCAGCTACCGGAGCGTTCCGATGGAGGAGCTGCTGAGCGAAGCCCGCAAGCTGGCGCAGCAGGGCGTGAAGGAGCTGATCCTGGTGGCCCAGGAGACGACCCTCTACGGCGTGGATCTGTATGGGGAGAAGTCTCTGCCGCGGCTTCTGCGGGAGCTTTGCCGGATCCCCGGCATCCAGTGGATCCGGATCCAGTACTGCTACCCGGAGGAGATCACGGAGGAACTGATCGACGTGATCGCCGAAGAGGAGAAGATCTGCCATTACCTGGATCTGCCGATCCAGCACGCCAGCGACCGGATCCTGAAGCGCATGGGACGCCGAGCCACCCAGGAGGGCCTGCGGCAGATCGTGGGACATCTGCGGGAGCGGATCCCGGACATTACGCTTAGAACCACGCTGATCTCCGGATTCCCCGGAGAGACCCAGGAGGACCACGAGATCCTGATGGATTTCGTCAATGATATGGAATTCGAGCGGCTGGGCGTCTTCGCCTACTCGCAGGAAGAAGATACGCCGGCGGCCTCATTTCCGGATCAGATTCCGGAAGAGGTGAAGGAGGCGCGGCGCGACGAGGTCATGGAGCTTCAGCAGGAGATCGCTTTCGAGAAGTCGGAGGCCATGGTGGGGCGTGTGCTGGAGGTTCTGATCGAGGGCAAGGTGGCCGATGAGAACGCCTATGTGGGGCGGACCTACATGGACGCGCCGGGCGTGGACGGGCTGCTCTTCGTGAATACGCAGGAGGAGCTGATGACCGGCGATTTCGTCCGCGTGAAGGTGACGGGCGCCGCCGAGTACGATTTAATCGGCGAGATCTGTGATGAATAGAAGACGCGGTGCCAGAGACTTCGATGGCTGTGACCGGACGGTATGACTGGCTGGATCTGTGTCGAGTAAAGGTTGCTGTGTATGCGGCTTTGACGGCTGAGACCTGACGGTGACCGGTTGGATCCGCGCTGGACAGAGGCTGCGGGAACAGACGGTCCGGCGAACGGAGCAGAAACCGGCAGCAGTATCGAATAAAAATGCCGCAGACGGCGGCAAATGGGAGGGAGAATATGAATCTGCCTAACAAATTAACGATTTTCCGTGTGATCCTGATCGTGCCCTTCGTGATCCTTCTATTGGGCAGTCACCAGCAGTGGGGGTGGTTTACGGCCCTGTTCGGCGGGGCGATCGGATATACCGACTATATCGCCGTGGCGATCTTCATCATCGCCAGTCTGACGGACCTTCTGGACGGCAAGATCGCCCGGAAGTACAACCTGGTCACCAATTTCGGCAAGTTCATGGATCCGCTGGCGGACAAGCTTTTGGTCTGCTCGGCGCTGATCTGCCTGGTGGAGATGGGCCGGCTTCCGGCCTGGATGGTCATTATCATCATCAGCCGCGAGTTCATCATCAGCGGCTTCCGCCTGGTGGCCTCCGACAACGGCGTGGTCATCGCGGCCAGCTACTGGGGGAAGTTCAAGACCACCTTCCAGATGATCGCCGTGATCCTGCTGATCGTGAATTTCCAGGCAGGCTTCATGCAGCTGCTGACGGCGCTGTGCGTCTGGGCCGCCCTGATCCTGACCATCGTGTCGCTCATTGATTACATCGCTAAGAATCACAAAGTACTTACGGAAGGGAGTATGTGAGATGACAGCGGAACTGATCTCTGTGGGGACAGAGATCCTTATGGGCAATATCGTGAATACCAACGCCCAGTACCTGGCCGCCCAGTGCGCCGGTCTGGGCCTGTCCATGTACCACCAGACCGTGGTGGGGGACAATGAAGAGCGCCTTTCGGAAGCCCTTCGGACTGCCCTTGGCCGGTCCGACGTGGTGATCCTGTCCGGAGGTCTCGGACCGACCGAGGACGACCTGACCCGGGAAACCTGCGCCGAGGTCATGGAGACGCCTCTGGAGCCGGACGAGCATACGAAGGAGCGGATCCGGGAGTATTTCAAGAACAGCACCTTTAAGGAGATCCCCGACAACAACTGGCGCCAGGCCATGGTTCCCCGCGGAGCCGTCGTGCTGGACAATGAGAACGGTACCGCCCCCGGACTGATCCTGGAGAAGAACGGGAAATGCGCGATCCTTCTGCCGGGGCCTCCCAACGAGCTGATCCCGATGTTTGAGAGCAGGGTATTTCCCTACCTTCAGAGAAAGCAGCCGGAGCTTCTGGTCTCCCAGATGGTGAAGATCTGCGGCGTGGGCGAGAGCAAGGTGGAGAGCGAGCTTCTGGACCTGATCGACGCCCAGACGAATCCGACTATCGCCACCTACGCCAAGACAGGCGAGGTTCATCTGCGCATTACCGCCAGGGCCGCGAACCCCGAAGAGGGAGAGAAGCTTCTGCGCCCTGTGGTGAAGGAGATCCGCCGGCGTTTCGGCACGGCGGTCTACACAACCAGAGAGGACGAGACGCTGGAAATGGTGGTCGTCCGCCTGCTTAAGAAATACGAGCTGACCGTGACGACGGCCGAGTCCTGTACCGGCGGCCTGCTGGCCGCCAGGCTGGTCAACGTACCCGGTGCCTCGGAGGTGTTCCGCCAGGGCCTCGTGACTTATTCCAACAAGGCCAAGCGGCGACTTCTGGACGTGAATAAGGCGACCCTTAAGAAATACGGAGCCGTCAGCAAGGAGACGGTGAAGGAGATGGCCACCGGCGGCGTGTTCGCCTCGGATGCGGACGCCTGCGTGGCGGTCACCGGCATCGCGGGACCGGACAGCGAGGAGGACAAGCCGGTTGGGCTGGTCTACATCGGCTGCTGTATGAAGGATAAGGTTGAAGTGGAGAAATACCA
>CANQME010000094.1 GCA_947624815.1 uncultured Lachnospiraceae bacterium
CACTCGGTGAATCCTTCCACGATTCCGAATACAAGAACCTTCAGTATCTCAATTATGTCCATCTGTCTTCCACTCCCTGTCTGTTGATTTCACTGCACGCTCTCAGATATTCTCGATCTGCCAGTCGATGGGCTCCACGCCGTGGCTTTCCAGAAACTCGTTGCACCGGCTGAAATGGCGGCACCCGAAGAATCCGCGGTACGCCGAAAGCGGACTGGGATGAGGCGCCGTAAGCACCAGGTGCTTCGGGTTGGTCAGCATCGGGATCTTCGACTGGGCGGGCCGCCCCCATAACATATATACGATGGGACGGTCTTCGCGATTCACCGCTTCGATGATCGCGTCTGTGAACTGTTCCCAGCCCCTCCCCTGATGGGAATTGGCCTGATGGGCCCGCACGGTCAGCACCGTGTTCAGGAGAAGCACGCCCTCCTTCGCCCATTTGACCAGGTAGCCGTTGTTCGGGATATAGCAGCCCAGATCGTCGTGAAGCTCCTGATAAATGTTTACCAGAGACGGCGGGATCTCCCTCTGATCCGGCAGCACCGAGAAACACAGGCCATGGGCCTGATGCTCGTTGTGATAGGGATCCTGCCCCAGGATCAGTACCTTCACTTCCTTCAGAGGCGTCAGATGCAGGGCGTTGAAAATGTCGTCCGCCGGCGGATAAATGACGCGCGTGCGGTATTCCTGATTGACGAAATTGTACAGCTCCTTATAGTAGGGCTTCCGAAACTCCCCGCCGATGGCCTGCAGCCAGTCGTTCTGAATGGCTCCCATGCTTTTCTCCTCCTGTATCCTGTAACCTCGTAACCTTTTATCTGTGAAACAGCCGGTTGATCCGCCGTCCATTGCTGTGCAAACCGTGTCCGCCGCGCGGCAGCGCCGGCCTCACAGCCGCACCGGCACGCCCCGTCCCGCCAGGTATTCCTTCACCTGCCGGATCTCCAGTTCCTTATAGTGGAACAGCGACGCCGCCAGCGCCGCGTCCGCCTTTCCTGCCGTCAGCGCCTCGTAGAAATGCGCAAGCGTCCCCGCGCCGCCGGAAGCGATCACGGGCACCGACACATTCCCGGCGATCAGGGCCGTCAGCTCGTTGTCATAGCCGGCCTTGGTCCCGTCGCAGTCCATGCTGGTCAGCAGGATCTCCCCGGCTCCCAGACGGTCCGCCTCCATGGCCCATTCCACCGCATCCAGGCCGGTATCGACGCGGCCGCCGTTCTTATATACATTCCAGCCGGATCCGTCCGTGCGGCGTCTGGCGTCGATGGCCACCACCACGCACTGCCGGCCGAACTTGTCCGCCGCGTCGCTGATCAGCCGCGGCGTATTGACGGCGGAGGAATTGATGGAGATCTTGTCCGCTCCCTCTCTCAGAAGACGGCGGAAATCCTCCACCGTGCGGATGCCGCCGCCCACGGTAAACGGGATAAACACCGTCTCCGCCACCCGGCGCACCATGTCCACCACCGTGTCCCTGGCGTCGGAGGAAGCCGTAATATCCAGAAATACCAGCTCGTCGGCCCTGGCCCTGTCGTAGGCCGCGCCGATCTCCACCGGATCTCCGGCGTCCCGCAGATTTACAAAATTCACGCCCTTCACCACGCGTCCGTTGTGGACGTCGAGGCAGGGAATGATACGCTTCGTATGCATGATGATCGCCCCTTCGCCGCTGTTCTTCGCTCCGCCGTGACCCTCTCCCGGAAGCCTTTACGGCTGTCCGAAACGGCCCGTTTGCAACTTTCGTTCCTTCTCCCGTCACATCGACAGGAAATTCCGCAGGATCCGAAGTCCCACGTCCCCGCTCTTCTCGGGATGGAACTGGCAGGCGCATACATTGCCCCGCTCCACCGCCGCGTGGATCCGGACGCCGTATTCCGCGGTCGCTGCCACGATGTCCGTATCCTCCGCCTTCAGGTAATACGAATGAACGAAATAGACGAAGCTCCCCTGAGGGATTCCGGCAAACAGCCGGCTGCCTTCTGCGATCTCAAGGGAATTCCATCCCATATGGGGGATCTTAAGCCCCTCATGGTCCGGGATCCGCAGGATGCGCCCCCGAAACACGCCGAGCCCCTCCGCACCCGGGCTTTCCTCGCTGCTCTCAAACAGCAGCTGAAGTCCCAGGCAGATTCCCAGAAACGGCTTGCCGGAGGCGGCCGCCTCCCGGATCACGTCTGTCAGACCGTACTGGGCGAGCCGCGCCATGGCGTCGCCGAACGCGCCCACGCCGGGCAGGATCACCCGGTCCGCGCCCAGGATCCGGTCCCGGTCCCTGGTCACGATGGCTTCCTCCCCCAGCGCCTCCAGCGCTTTCGCCACACTTCTTAAATTCCCCGCGTCATAATCGATGATCGCCGTCACAGCTCTGGATTCCCCTCCGTCAGATTATGGATACCAGACGATTGTAGCAGAAAAGCGTCAAAAATACAAGTAGACCTGCATACAATCCCTTCTGCCCGTCGATTTATATCTTTTTCAGGTACAGCAGCATACTCGCAAAATCGCCCCATCTCAGCGGGATCAAAAGCCCTGCGTTCATGAGAAGACGGCCGCTGTAAACCTGGTTCTCTTTTCCAGAAGAAAGTCCCGCCTTAGCCGCATATTCCGGCTTCTGCGCCTCCAGTTTCTTCTGCTGCACGCTCTTATACTCCTCCACCGAATAATCCGCGTCCGGATCCAGTCCCTTAAGCCTTATCCGCCTGCTGTGCTGATTCGGTTTTCCGAGCACCTGCACGAAGGTGACCAGCGCCTCCGACTGATCCTTTGCGACCACCTGCCAGCAGTCCAGCACATGGTTTTCCGCCCAGGAAGCGATCCGGTAGTAATCGCCTTCACGGTTCAGATCCGCGAACCGGTGGTACATAGCCGCCTGATTCTCGATTTCCTCCCGGTCTTCCTCAGAAATCTTCGTGATATCCAGCTCATATCCGAAGGTCCCCGCCAGCGCCACATGGCCCCTGGTCTTAAAGGGCGTCGTCCGCCCCACCGCGTGGTTCGGGCAGTCGCTGACGTGCGCGCCCATGGTTCCCAGCGGATAGAGCATCGCCGTGCCCTCCTGAATCTCCAGGCGCTCGACGGCGTCCGTGTCGTCGGAGCACCAGATCTGCGGACTGTAATAAAGCATACCGGGATCAAACCTGGCCCCTCCGCCGCAGCAGTTCTCAAGCAGCAGATCCGGGAACTCCGTAAGGAGCCGCTCCTGCAGCTCATAGATTCCAAGCGTAAACCGATGGGCCAGCTCGCCCTGCTGATCGCCCGCGAGGTATGTACTGCCCGGATCGGTCAGCTGCCGGTTGGAATCCCATTTCACATAGGAAATGTCTGCGCTGTGCAGGATCTTCGCCACACAGCCGTAGACGTACTCCCGCACCTCCGGCCGGGACAGATCCAGCACATACTGGGCCCGGCTCTGGGTCGGCGTCCTCCCCGGCTGCCGCATCGCCCAGTCCGGATGCTGCCGGTACAGATCCGAATCCGGCGAGATCATCTCCGGCTCAAACCAGATGCCGAATTTCAGTCCCTCTGCTTTGACACGGTCCACCAGCTCCTTCAGCGAGCAGCCCAATTTCTCTTCATTCACGACCCAGTCGCCGAGGGAGCAGTTGTCGGAATCCCTTTTCCCGAACCAGCCGTCGTCCATGACCAGCATCTCGATGCCGCGTTTCTTCGCTTCACGGGCAATATCCACCAGCTTGCCGGCGTTAAATTGGAAATACGTCGCCTCCCAGTTATTGATCAGGATCGGGCGCTGCTTATGGAGGTACGGGCTGCGGATCAGGTGGTTCCGGTAGAGGTCGTGAAGGGTGCGGGTCATTTTCCCAAGGCCCTCATCCGAATAGACGCAGACCACCTCCGGCGCCGTGAAGGTCTCGCCGGGCCTAAGAGCCCAGGTAAAGCCCTCCGGATTGATACCCATCATCATGCGCAGGCTGCCGAACTGGCTCAGCTCCGCCTCCGCCGTAAAGTTGCCGGAATAGATAAAATGCATGGCGTACACGTCGCCGCTGTCCTGCCCCGCGTCCCGGTCCATCACCGCGATGAACGGATGGTCCTGATGGCCCGACTCGCCGCGGAAGGACGATACTAACTGCCGCCCCAGCGTCACCGGCCGGCGGTTCATGTGCCGCTCCCTGGCCCAGGAGCCGTGAAGCGTCAGCATGTCCATGCCCGAATCGGCTCCCGAACCGATGCCCGCACCGCCGCAGCCGCGGCCAATCAGTCCGCCGCACAGGTTCCGATCGCTGATATCCATATCAAAGCTGGCGCTTAAGACCTTCTCCACATAGATCGTGGACCCGCTCTCATTGACCAGTTCCGCGCTCCGGATCACGGCGCGGCTGTCGTCGAAAATGCTGTAGCGCAGTGTAACCTTTAAACCTATAACCTCGTCCCGCAGGTCGATCTCCAGGGTCTGTCCGCCTGCGGCGCCGCAAAACGTGGCCGGAAGCCCGGGAAGTCCCGGCTTTCCGTCCAGGATCCGGTATCCCGCGTAATGCAGCTCGCACCCGCGGTACCCTGCCTCCGTCCTTACCCGCAGACTGCTCTGCCGGTAGTCGCCCACGCCCCAGGACGCGTATTCCGTCGGGAACGTATCCGCGAAGGAGCATTTCTCCCGCTGATTCACCGACGGCACGAACGGCGGCTCGCCGGTGCGCATCAGATATCCGCAGCGGTCGTCGTCCAGCTTCTTTCCAAAGTACACATGACCCACATATTTATCATCCGCGATGCCGATGACATACTCCACGTCCCCGGCCGAAATACGGAACAGCTTCTGATCCTCGATAAACTGAATACCCATTCTCTGCTCTCTCCTTTTTCCAACTGCATTCCCACCGGCACGCTGTGCTTCCGTCCGGATGCGCGCTCATCACCGGTCAAATGTAAACCAGTCGAACTCCGCTTCCCCGCTGCCGGTAAATTCAAAATACACCGCGTGCTTCCCGATGATCCCGGCCGTCACAGGGACCGAATACTCTGCCATATCCCCCGGCCGGACCGCCAACTCCGCGACCACACGGCCGCGCCAGCTGTCGAGGCGCACCCGCACTGTCATGGAGTTCCCGGCAGCCTCCGCCACCAGGCCGGCAGCCGTTTCCGCACCATCTCCCGACTCCGCAGCCCCCGGTTCCGGATGGGTTCCGGCGTCAGCCGTTGTCCCTACTGCTGTCGCCAACACAGCCGCCCTGGGCTTCGTCACCGCCGCCCGGATTGTCACGCTCTTCGGCGGTACCGTTCCGAACTGCAGATACCGGAAGCCTGCCGTCGTTCCATCCTTAATTTCCACAATCGGCGCGGAAATGCCTTCCGTCTGCTCATAGACCGGTTTGATATATGCCAGATGGAGCGGACTTAAATGACAGGCGTACCCCGCGGAAATGATCCTGTACGCGTCGAGGCCGTTGATATGTCCGCCCTGGGAGGTCATTTCCACCGGCTTCGAGCTGACCGGTTCCCCGCCTACGTATGTAATGTCGCCGATGTAGACCTTTCCGTCCTTCCCCATGGCCACGTCCACCGGCTCCAGCATCCCCTGCCGGGCGAACTCGTCCGTCCCGGTGTGACGGTGATAGAAGACGTACCATTTTCCATTGATCTCGATGATCGAGCCGTGGTTGTTGCCCCAGCGGTAGGTCTGCTGCCCGGTTCCGTCGGGAAGCCGCAGGATCTCGCCGCCGTTGAAGCTGATATCGCCGCCTTCTTTGAAGCCTTCCAGCGGAGAATCACTGTATTTGTAAGACAGAAATCCGTTGCACGGCCCGTAGACGCCAAGCTCAGGCACCGGCGTAGTATAGCGTCTGGAATAAATGTAAACGTATTTGCCCATCACCTTCCTGGGACTGGACGCCTCGAAGAACGCGTCGCGGGTATCTATTCCCGTCTCATTGTTTGCGGGATTCCAGCCGTCGGGCGTATGACCCATGGGATCGACATGGAATGTGCCTTCCTTGATCGTCGCCATGTCGTCGTTCAGTTCCGCGCAGAAGCAGCGGCAGAACCCCCAGTAGGCGTAGACCCGGCCGTCGTCGTCCACCAGAACGCCGGGATCGAAGCCCAGCGGGGTCAGGACCGGATTCTCAAACGGTCCCGCAGGGTTCTTCGACGACGCCACCATGATCCGGCTGCCGTGATCCTCCGCCGCGTAAAGATAGAATGTGTCGCCCTTCTGCACCACGTCCGGCGCGAACAGAACGGAACCATCCGTGGCGATATAGCAGACGCCGTGACAGGTCCAGTCCGTAAGATCATCGACAGGCGCGCTCCAGACCACCTGATCCGTGCCGCAGTAGTCGGTTCTTAAGGTATCATGGGATCCGTATACATAGACCCTCGTCTCGCCGTTATAGGTAAATACCCGCGGTTCGCCGTCCGGGACATGCTCCCAGAGCGGCATGTAGGGGTTTGCGGATGTGATTCTCTGTTTCATATTCATAAACACCTCCTGAACGGATTATTTTCATCCTTGCCGGAATCAGTTTTCGGTAAAACGAATGGAACAAAAGTCAAAATCCGTGCCCGGAAGGAATACGGCCGTAAGATCCCGCACTCCGGAAATCTCCGGAACCGCAAAGGATCTCGTCACGATCTCCCCGTCCCCGCTTCCCGCAAACTCCAGGTCCACGCTTTCCTGCCCAGGCTTGTTCTCCTGTTTCGATTCGTTCTCCTGCCCCGGCGCGTCTTTTGCTGCCGCAAACGTCAGCCGTATCGTATCGCGCCGGTTTCTCGTACGTCCGGTAATCTCAACTCTGGCGGCGCCGTTTCCGAAATCGACGCCTTCAAAGCAGACGCTGACATTGTTGCCGATCTTCTCGATCATTTCCGTGCCGGTTACAAAGCTGTCGCCGTAGACCGCATCGTTATCCAGGGCGCGGATCACGGCCCCAAGGCGGCGGGGTGACGAGAATCCAAAGCCAAGGAACCGTAGTTCTTCCTTAAACACAAACTCCAGATCGTGAACGCCCTTAAGCGTCCGGGGAAGCGTAAATGTATTGTATTTGTAGACATTCCACTCATTCTTCGCCTGGAAATGCAGGGTGTCGACCAGCTCGCCGCCGGCGTACAGCTCAACCGGGATCACATTTTCATTGTAGGTGTAGATTCCGATGGTGATCTCGTCCGAACCGGTCTTCTTAAAATCGACATGCCGGTAAAGCACCCGCTTCGTATCCCGTAAAAGCACGCCTCCGCCCATGTCGGTCTTCAGCTCGTCCGCATTCGCGGCCAGCGAGGCAAGCACGATACCCTCATAAGGCGTCAGGGCCGCCGGACCGAAGCCTGCGTTCTCCATCTCCAGCTCCGAGATTACTTCTTCATATTCCCCGCCGTTTCTGCAGTACGCCCTGAGGCGGTAGGCGCCGTCCCCCAGGGAAGTCAGTACCGCGCCGTCCGCGGCCGGTTCGATCTTAAGAAGATTCGTCTCGACGCCCGTGGCAGTAACCGCCTTCCACCCGATATCGCCGGGAGCCGGAACCACGCCCTCGGGATAGAACGCGATCCTGGCAAACGCCTTCGGGCTGTCGGGAGTAAGCCGCTTCTCCGACACGGTAAGCCCGATCTTCCGAACGCTCAGATCTTCCTTACGGTCGTCACGCTCAACCCTCTGGAGACAGGAAATGCCTTCCGTAGCGCAGAACTTTCCTTCTGATGCACAGGAATCTCCCTCCGCAGCAGCAACAGAGATTCTGACGGTCTCGTCCGGAAGTCCGGGGGAGCTCAGCGTAACCACGCCTTCGCCGCTTTCAAAGGTCGTTCCCAGGATCACAACCAGCCGCCCGCCGAAAAGCTTGCGGGAGTTGGTCTTATATTCCTCATAATCGGTGCTGTCGCCGTTGTCCATGCCCATCAGCCTAAGCGGCCCGCAGACGCTCACATTCACCCGGTTTCTCGCGTTGTCGCAGACATTGCCTTCTCCGTCGACGGCCGTAATCTCCAGATAAACCAGATCCGTGCCGTTTGCCGTAACCGTCCCCCGGTCAGGCTGAACCGAAAGCCGCGCGGCGTCCCCCGGCGTGCGGCGGACATCCCCGCAGACCGCTTCTCCGGCTGCGTTATATCCCACCGCCTTCAGTTCGCCCGCCTCATACGCCGCCTGCCAGCGTCCCGAAAGGGTATGGCCATCCGTATGATTATAAGCCGCTTTCCCCAGGCTGCGGCCGTTCACGAAGACCTCCACGGCGTCGCAGTTGGAATATGCAAATATGTCGATCAGCTGCCCCTCGTTCCAGTCCCACGCAGGGAACAGATGGACGAACAGCGCCGCCGTATCGTTCCACTCCGCCTTATAGGCGTAGAAGCTGTCCTTGGGGAAGCCTGCCGTATCGATATGCCCGAAGTACGAATTCTTCGTGTGATACGGCGTAGGTTCACCGATGTAATCCCAGCCGGTCCAGATAAACTGTCCCAGGGAATAGGGCCGGTTCCTGTCTTCGGTGATGTTGTGTTCGACCGTCGGCGCACCCCATCCGGTGCAGCAGTTCATCAGCGAAGAGCACTGGCTGTCGTCATAGGTTGTCGCGGATACCGAGGCGGGAAAATGGTAGATCCCCCGCGACTGAATGGTGGAAGCCGTCTCCGACCCGTAGATCGCCCAGTCCGGATGTTCCCCGTGGTGACGGTCATAAATGCTTTCCAGATAGTTATATCCCACCGCGCCAAGATGCTTCGCGCAGTTCTGCGCGCCCTGCCAGCGCATATGGTTGGAACCGATCGTTACGGGATGGGCGTTCTTATAGTCATGGATCCGGACGCACCGGATCAGCTCTTTGGTCAGTTCTTCGCCCCGCGGGATGTCATTGGTATCGCTGATCTCATTGCCGATGCTCCACATGATGATGCTTGCCCGGTTCCGGTCGCGCCGGATCCAGCTCGCCACATCGCGCTCATGCCACTCGTCAAAGAAACGCGCATAGTCATAATCGGTCTTCCGGTCCTGCCACATATCAAAGGCTTCGCTGTCCACCAGAAAGCCCATCTCGTCACACAGATCCATGAAGCCCGGCGCCGGCGGGTTGTGGGAGGTCCGGATCGCGTTGACGCCCATCTCCTTCAGCTTCGTAAGCTGCCGCCTCGCCGCGTTTATGTTGAAGGCGGAACCAAGCGCCCCCTGGTCGTGATGCATGCAGGCGCCGTTGAGCTTTAAGCTTCTGCTGTTAAGGAAGAAGCCCTTTTCGCTGTCGAAACGGCAGGACTTGAAGCCGACGCGCTCATACCTTCGGTCGGCGGGTTCATTTCCGACGTACATCTCCGTCAGAAGCGAATACAGGTATGGATGTTCCGGGCTCCAGAGTTCAGGATTCCGGACGTCAATGCCTTGTGTTACTTTGGCAGTCCCGGCCGTCACCGCGGTTTCCGCAGACGCCGCGGCGGTTCCGTCCGCGTCATAAAGAGTATGACGCACGACGCAGTCCTGCACCGCGCAGATCTCCGTGTCGATCTCCATGTGCCAGCTGCCGCTTTCCGGGCGATCGTCCTCCCCGCGCCGGATGCTTTCGCCGCTCCGGCTGTCTGCCGCAGAACCGCTGCCGTCCCCGGACAGGCCATTTCCCGCGCACCGGCTGTCGCCTTCGGCACACCGGCCGCCTTCCGGACTGCTCACGACATAGGTTCCGTCCTCGACAATATAATTCTCTCCGGTCTCGCGAAGCCACACATCCCTGAAGATTCCGGCGCCGGAATACCAGCGGGTATTCGGATTCTGATACCTTACGCGGACTTTGATCTCATTTTCTCCCTCCCGCAGCGCCAGCGGGACATCGAAGGTCGTATAGCCGTATTTCCACTCGAAGACCGGAACGCCGTTTAAGTACACCTCACTGTCCATATAGACGCCTTCAAAGCGCAGGGTATAGACCTTCCCGGCAGTGCCCTCGACGCAAAACATCTTCTTATACCATCCGTCAGATGTCCGGTAAAGGTCATTCACATGCCAGATCTGCCAGTCATGGGGAATATCCACCGGTCTGTAATCCTGTTCGTTCGGGAGCGTTCCAAGGGGTATCTCGGCAAAAAGCCAGCCATCGTTAAATAATCTTTTCATCTCTTTTTCCTCTGATAAAATCATATTGGTAACGCATTCCATTATACTCCATCCAAAAACCAGTGTGCAACAACTTATTGACAAAATACGGCCAGGACGTCACTTGCGCCCTGGCCGCATGGATTAATTCTCTCCATTCTTCCAGTCCGGCAGCTCATCCAGCGTGATGACCCGCTCGTGATTGTAGACCTTCTCGACCATGTAGTCCTCCGTGTACTTTCCGGACAGCTTATTATACCCGTTCTGTGCCATGAACTCGCCGCTCCAGGTGCAGAACCAGGCCCAGGGCGCCTGATCGCGCCAGGCCAGATCCGGATCGAAGAGACAGCCGTTCTCCGAAAGCGCCACGATCTTGGCAGTCTCCGGGTAATGATCCGGGTACTCGACGGCCTCCGAAAACTTCCCGCTCTGGGAGGAATACACATAATTGCCGGGATAAATGTCCTCGCCGATGATATCCACATATTCGTCGCCGGGATACCAGTCGGCGGACTGGCCGTTCCAGACCCAGATCAGGTTATTGAGGCCGCAAACATTGGTCAGCCGGTCATAGAGCAGCTTCCACAGCTCCTTACAGGCTTCCGGACCTGCCGCGCCCCACCAGAACCAGCCGCCGGACGCCTCGTGAAGCGGCCTGAACAGTACCGGCACATCCGCGTCCTGAAGAACCTTAAGCTGCTCCGCAATCGTGTCGATATCGTCCAGAAGCAGCGCGTAGCCTTCCTCGTCGCTGCCGTCCATGATAGCCGCCAGATCGATGTCCGTGCTGTCCGTGTAGAATGTCCTGTACCACAGGGCCCCGGATTTCGTATATTTGTCCGGCGCGCCCCAGTGCCAGCAGAAGGTGACGATCCCGCCCAGCTTATCGTATTCAATGGCCTGCTCGATGGATTTCCCAACCGCCCCATGGCTTGCAAAGGACGGCGAATAATTCATGAGATCAAGTCCCAGGATCGCAGGCTGTCTGCCGCCGGTGGCGTTCTTGATGGCGATCAGCTCGGGACTTGCCGTGCCGTTGTCCGCCTGCTGCCCCGACAGGGTGTACTCGCCGTAGATCGACGTCAGGTACTTCATCAGATTCACCGCGCTTTGGGAAGCGTTCGGATTGATCAGCACCGGCTTCACCTCAAAGGCGCTGTCCGGCAGCCGCTCCGCCGAAGCAAACGTCATGCTGTCCAGGGCGATCCAGCCCCAGTTCTTGTGGACGCCGATGCTGTGCTTGCCGGCCTCCAGATAGACCCGCCGCAGCACGGATTCGCCGAAGGTCTCGTCCTTCGTGGTAAAGGTGCCTACAGTCGTGCCGTCCACCTGGATATCGTTGATCTTCTCTCCGCCCAGGCCGGCGCTCACCACATGGATGTCGAAGCTGCCGCTGTAGGGCACATCCACGGTGAAGGAGCAGCCGTCTCCCTCGTTCTCAAATCCGGTGAGGTAACCTTCTCCGGTGTAACCTTTTATTGAATGATCCAGCTTTACTTTGCCGGTTGTTGTCATTTCCGATGCGTCAAACATATAAGAAATTGCCTCCTGTTGTTCCTCTGCAGCGCTTTCACTGTCGCTATCCGCAGCTACGGCACTTTCATCGCCTCCTGCGTTTTCTGTGCCGTCTGCCGTACCATTCCCACCAGACAAATCCATCTCTGAATCTCTGGCAGCCTCGCCCTCTGCCGCGCCGTCTCCTTCGGGTCCGTTCGTTCCCGAATCTCCGACGGATCCGCTCTCCGTCACCAGGGAGGCCGCTGTCTCCTGCCCCGATGCAGCCTGTCCCGCCGTCTCCGCAGGCGCACCTCCGCTGCCGCAGCCGCTGATACCCGCTGCCAGCAGGCACGCCGCCAAAACGGCGCTAATACGGTGTCCCCCACTCTTTACTTTCCTGCTTTTCACGTCTTCTCTCCTCCTTTCTCCGCATCCCTTTTCTTCCTTTCATCCCGGTAATACCATTTCTCCATATCCTCTTCCGTCTCCGGCTTCGCCATATATTTCCGGAGAAGCTTCTCCATCAGAAATGTCTCCGCAAAACAGCAGGCTCCCGGAAGCACGAAGATCATCGGTACCGGGATCAGCACGACGCCAAAAAGGCAAAGCACCCACATCGCCGCGAACACCACCGTGTAAGGCAGATGCCGGAAAACCATCAGAAGCGCCAGCTTAAAGCACTCCCACATCCCCATGGTGAAGCGGGACATGACCGGCCAGATATAGAGGAATATGCCCTGAACCACCAGGATCAGCAGCGTATACCCCAGGCTCATGGCCGCGGCCGCCTGGCCGCTGAGATTCAGGCCCAGAACCTGCGCCTGCCCGTTCTGCTCATACATGCCGCCGATATAGACCCGGTCTGCCGCCAGCACTGCCGCCAGCGCCGCGAAGATCAGCGTCATCAGGATCCCCTGTTTCAGGTTCCGCTTAAAGGAACCGAAGAATTCGCGGGTCACGTAGCCTTCGCCGTGGCGCACCATTTTCACCATGGTATAGTACATGGCAATGCTGGCCGGCCCGACGGTCACTATCGGGATGCAGCACAAAAGCCACAGAAGCGATACCGCGATCACATTGCCCGCCACCGTCATGAAACGGAAGAACGGCGTGTCCTGTCCGAAGAGCCTGTCCATATGGATCCATCCTTTCTGTCCTGCGTGCTGACGGAGTCAGACACGGACCTTAGGCAGTCCGCCTAAGGTCCGCTCCCCGTCTGTCACTGATCTATAAGTCCGGACGGGCCGCCCGTTCGCCCTGACACGCGGCCCGTCTCCATTTCTGTTCATTTTCCTTCCGGTCAGCCCCGCTGTCCGAAAAGGAAGGACATACCGGTTTATTTCATGTTCGCCGACAGGGCATCGATCGCATCCTGCATCTGCTGCTTGTAGGACTCAATCGCCTGGGAAACGCTCATCTCCTTGTTGACGTAGATCGCGTACCACACGTCGCCCATCGGGTTATTGGATACGGAATTGAAGATATCTGCGTTGGCCTTGTAGCCCTCGGTGTAACCCAGCTCCAGCTGATCTTCATCCACAAATCCGGACTCGAACCAGGCAGGATCATCACGATAGAAGGTATCTCCCATATGCCAGTTATTCAGTTCCTCAAAGATCTCATAGACAGCCGTCGCGTCTTCCACACCCACCGGGATGAAGTAGCAGTTATGCAGCTCGTTGGGCGTCATAGAACCGTCGCCGCTGGGACCGATCGGAGCCGGGCAGATACGTACTTCATAGTCAATGTCACGGCCTACCAGCTCATAGAACTGAACGAAGCCGAACGCGACCTTATTCTGGAACAGAGCCTCATTGTCGTCGTTCCAGTCGGTTGTATACGGTCTTGCGGAGCCGTCCACATTGTACAGACGGTCGATGAAGTTAAACGCTTCGATGGACTTCGGATCGCTTAAGCCCTCTGTGGTGGTTCCTGCGATCATCGCGTTGTTGGAAGCCAAAAAGCCCTGCATGGTCTTGGTCTGGGTTGTGCCGTAACCATAGACGTCCATATTGCCGTCGCCGTCCGTATCACGGGTCAGCGTCTGGCAGTACTCTGCGAACTTATCCCAGGTCCACTCGCCTCTCTCGGCCAGCGCTTCCGGAGCCTCCAGGCCCATTTCGTCTACCATATCCGCATTGTATGCCAGATAGACCGCGCCGGTGGGAACCGTTGTGCTGGTGTAGAACAGATAGTTCTCATTGCCCAGAACCGGGAATCTTGTGAAGACGTTCTCTTCATTCAGGATATCGGAATCCGCCGGAGCGACATCCTCCAGGTTCATCGCGTAACCGTTGGCTACCGCCGGAATACCGAACTGCGGGTCTGTCAGATAGATATCGCAGTCAGGCGTGCCGTTGGTAACGGAAGTGTTGATGCTGCTGATAACGCCGTCCCATCCAAGGTTCACATAGTCGATCTT
>CANQME010000095.1 GCA_947624815.1 uncultured Lachnospiraceae bacterium
AGCCCGTCGCAGGCATGGCGGGCATTGTCCATCTGCAACGCGTAGTCCGCCGTCTTGGGGCCGTAGGCCCCGTCCCACGCCAAGTGATAGAAGGTATCCGCCGCCGGGATGCGCTCATGGAGCGTATCATAGTCAGCAAAATCCGCTTTGATGCAGGTCAGCGCGGGGCCTTCAAGCTCCGTCAGCCGGGACACGTTCCGCCCGACCGCATACACGTGATAGCCATTTTCCAGCAGATGCGCCGTGAGCGCCTTGCCGATGAATCCCGTAGCGCCGGTAATGACAGCCGTCTTCATTGCCGCACCTCCCTCACGCGCACCGCGCAAGCAAGGAAGATGCCGGCAATATAACAACTACATTGCCCCCCCCCCGCTGGGATTTTCTTCCATGTTCGCAAGCCACTTCGCTGTCATTCGTATGCTCTCCTCTATATCAGCTTTGCACTCAAATCCCGTGTCACGGTACAACGCGTCCAGGTCCACCAAGCCATAGTCCAGTGCCGGGGCGTCCGGATACTCTCCGAAGCCAAGTTCCGTCTCTGGCGACAGCACATCCCGAATGCGAGTCACCCAGCTTCTGAATGTATCCAGGTTCCTGTGCCCCACATAGTAGTCGCGGAAATCCTTCCCCTGCTCCCCTATGGCCTGCAGGCCGCGTGCCACGTCATCTATGTAGATGAGGTCATAGAGGTTATTGCCCTCAATGAGCTTGGGCCGCTTCCCGGCCATGAGCTGCTCCATCACGATGTTGGGCAATGTCCGAGCACGGTTGCCCTCGCCGTAGGGCATAGCGATCAACGCCGTACAATACGCAAGGCCACCGTTGTGGGCCAGCGTCTTGCCGATCAGCTCCGCCGCCAGCTTCCCCGTGGAGTAGACGCAGGTATACCGCGGCGCAAAGCCCTCGTTTCCCACGAAGCTGCGTATCTCCACTGTGTTGACAGTGCTGGCCAGCACGAATTTTTTCGCCTTCATCCGTATGGCGCAGGCCACCGCATCACATGCCCGCTTTGCATTTTCAAGCTGTTCCGCATAGTCCCGCAACGACTCCGAGCCAAAACCGCCAGCAAAGGCACAGTGATAGAATACATCCGTCTCCGCCGCCAGCTTCTCATGAAGCTGGGCATACTCCGCAAAATCCGCCGCGACGGTCGTTACGCCCTCCAGCTTGGAAAGCGCTGCCAGTTTTTTCTCATTCCTGCCTACCGCTTGGACACGAACGCCGTTCTCTGACAGCAGCCGTGTCAGACGCGCTCCGACAAACCCCGTCGCGCCGGTTACAATTGCCGTTTTCATCGACGCACCCCCTTTATGCGCACCGCGCACATAAGGAGGCGAAGCGGCAATGTGATAACTACATTACCCCCCCCCATCGTGGTTTTCTCTATGCCAATAAGCCACTTTGCCGTCATTTGTATACTCTCCTCAAAATCCGCTCTGCACTCAAAGCCCGTGTCGTTATACAGCGCGTCCAGATCAATCAAAGAGTAGTCTATGGGCGCCCCGTCCGGGTATTCACCGAACACCAGTTCCATCCCCGGCGCCAGCACGTCCCGTATCCCGCACACCAGCTCCCGGAACGTCCTTGGCTGTCGGTGCCCCACATAATAGGTCTTGTTCGCCTTTCCCTTCTCCGCGATGGCGATGAGCCCTTCCGCGATATCTCCCACATAGGTGCAGTCGTAGCGGTTATTGCCCTCCGCCAGCTTGGGCCGTTTCCCGGCCAGAAAACTCTTTATCAGCACGTTCTCTATCATCCCTGACCTATCGCCGTCGCCGTACACGCTGGAGCATACGGCGATGTTCCAGTCGACGCCCACCTGCTCCGCACGGATGCGGCATAGCATGGCGGCCGTGTTCTTTGCCACGCCGTATATACAGGAATACCGGGGATGGCCTCCGTCGGTGAGCATGTATTTCAGCGCCTCCAACTGCACGATGGTCCCCATCAGGATGAACCTCCCGCAGCCCAGCTTCTCCGCCTGGCCCAGCGCGTCACAGGCATACCGTGCGTTGTCCAGCTGCAGAGCATAGTCTTTGAAGGGCTCACCCCATGTCCCATTCCACGCCAGGTGGAAGAACGAGTCAAAGCCCGTCTCGCCAATACGCTCTGCCAAACTCCCATAGTCTTTGAACCCGGCTTCGGTCACATGCAGCCGTCCATCGCGCATATCATCCAGGGAACGTCTGTCCCTGACTACCGCCCAGACCTCTATGCCCTTGGCAAGCAGAGCTAATACCAAATGCCGCCCTACGAACCCGCTTGCCCCCGTCACGATGACCCGCTTCATGAGTTCAGCCCCACCGTCAGGTTCAGGTCGCTGTCCCGCAGCCAAGGCGCGCCGCTGTCATTGGGAGACAGAACCGGCTCCTTCACCTGCCAGCCCAGCGCCAGCTCCGGGTCATTCCAGCGGATGGCCCGCACCAGCGTACGGTCGTAGTAATCGTCGAACTTATATAGCACCGACGTCCTCGGCTCCAGCGTCACATAGGCGTGGCCGAACCCGCTGGGGATATATAGCTGCTTCCGGTTCACTGCCGAAACCTCCTGGCATATCCACTTTTTGAACGTGGACGAATCTTTCCGAAGGTCCACGATGTAATCCATCACCGCGCCCTGCACCACCCGCACCAGCTTCACCTGGGGGTGGGGATTGTTCTGGAAGTGGATGCCCCGTATGGTTCCCGCCTCCGCGTTATAGCACTGGTAGTCCACCACGAACCGTGTGTCGATCCCGTACTCTTTCAGGGTCCTGTCGTTGTACGCCTCCGTGCTGTTGCCCCGATTGTCGTCAAAGTATGTAGTCTCTATAAGCTTCACGCCCGGCAGGGCTAGTTCCGTCACCTTCATTGCCGCACCTCCCTCACGCGCATCGCGCAGCCGAGGAAGAACGCGGCAAATGTTACTTTATATTGCCCCCCCCCCCGCGGGATTTTTTACCATTTTCTCGGTCTTTTCGTTCATTCTCGTATCCTCCTTCAACAGCCATGCTGCTGTCTTTTGTATGCTCTCGGCAAAGTCCGCCTGGCACTCAAAACCCGTGTCACGGTGCAGCGCCACCCGGTCGATCATTGACCAGTCCGTCACCGTGCTGTCCTCCAGCGTACCAAAGGCCAGCGGCACCGCCGGCGCCACGATGTCCCGTGTACGGCTCACCAGTGACTCGAAGGTCTGTAGCTCCCGGTGCCCCACATAGTAAGTCCTGTCCGGTGTCCCCTTCTCCGCGATGGCGATCAAAGCCCGAGCCACATCGTCTACGTATATCCAGTCGTACAGGTTCTCTCCGCTCACCAGCTTCGGACTCTCCCCACGCTGTAGGGCCCGGATCAGCACATTCTGGATCATCCCCGACCGATCCCCGTCTCCATATACGCTGGCCAGCACCGCACCATTGAACGCCATGCCATTCTGATAGGCCAAGGTCCGGCATACCATATCCGCCGCGGCCTTCGCTGTACCGTAGATGCACGACACCCGGGGCTGACCGCCGTCATGCATCATATAGTGCTTGGCCTCCAGCTCCACGATGGTCTCTGCTAGGATGAACCGCTTGGCCTTCAACTCCACCGCCGCCAGCAGTGCGTCGCCCGCATAGGCGGCGTTTTTCATCTGCCGGTGACAGTCACGAAAGCTGTCTCCAAAGGTCCCGTCCCACGCCAGGTGGAAGAAGGCATCAAAGCCTCGCTCGCAGATGCGTTCACCCAGCTGCCCATACTCTCCCAGCTCCGCCTGCACCACGGTCAGGCCTTCGCCAGTCATATCCGCCATGGTCTCCGGGTTCCGCACGATCGCATAGACCTGCCAGACTTCATCCAGCAACCTTTTTGTCAGCGTCTTGCCGATAAAGCCGCTGGCGCCTGTCACTATCGCTCTTCTCATGGCTCGTACACGAAGTTCACATCGCTCTCGGCAAGCATGGGGGCTGCCTGGTCCTTGGGCGATACGACAGCTTCAATGGGCGGCCATTGGATGGCAATGTCGGGGTCGTTCCACGCAATGGCCCGGTCATAGGCCGGAGCGTACAGCGCGTCCACTTTATACTGCCCCTCGGTGCCGTCCACCAGGGACATGCAGATATGTCCGAAGCCACGGGGGATGAACAGCTGCTTGCGGTTCTCCGCGCTCAGGATGACGGATACCCACTTCTTATAGGTAGGCGAGCCTTTTCTCAGGTCCACCGCCACATCGAAGAGGCTGCCTCGGGTGCACCGGATGAGCTTGGCCTGGGCATGGGGGTCGTTCTGGAAGTGGATGCCCCGGACCGTGCCACGGGTAAGGCAGAGGAAGTGGTTGTCCTGGACAAATTCGCAGTTGATGCCGTATTCCGCCAGCGTCCGCTTGGAGTACGTCTCACAGTAATAGCCACGGAAGTCCTCAAAATAGGTGGGCTCAATGAGCTTCACGCCCGGCAGGGCCAGTTCCGTCACCGTCATTTCCCTTCTCCCTTCTCAAACACCGCGCCTTGCAGTATTGATTGCCGGCGGATAGCCTCGTACATATCTTCCCGGACCTTGTTGCCCTCCACACTCTTTATGAACCGTTCTATGGAGTTCAAAAACTGGTCGTCCGCCTCCAACTCCATAGCGCTTTCGCCCGTCGATGTGCGCAGGATGAGGCTCGGCTTCACATCCGCTCCAGCCGTGAAAATGCGGGGCGCAATGAGCGTCGCCTCGCTGCCCCACACCTCCAATTGGCACTGGTAGGCGTTGTCCATCCCGAAGGATATCTGGGCGCACTGCCCGTCCTCATTCTCCAGCACCGCGCTGCCGTACAGGTCCACTTCGTAATTCTCCGGCATTGTAAGCCGTGCCTGCACCACCTTCGCGCTCTCTCCCAGTAGCTCCAGCGCCAGCCGCACGGGGTACCCGCCGCAGTCCAGCAGCGCGCCGCCCCCCAGGGCTTTCACATAGCGGAAGTCGTTCCCGCCGCGCTTGGGAAACCCAAATGCCATCCGGTAAAGCCGGATCTCCCCCAGCTCCCCGTTTGCAATGAGCGCTTTGATTTTTTGCAGCTGGCTGTGGTACAGAAACATGTAGTTCTCATGCACCGCCAGGCCCTTTTCCCGCGCCAGGGAGAGCAGCCTCTCCGTATCCTCTGGGCAGGTGGTGAAGGGTTTCTCCATGAGCAGATGCTTGCCGCTTTCCAGCACCTTTTCGCCCCATTGTGCATGCAGCGCCGGCGGCAGCGGCACATACACCGCGTCGATGGTATCGTCCGCCAAAAGGGCGTCGTAACCGTCATATATCTCGCCGCCGTACTGCTCTTGGAAGGGACTGCCCTTCTCCGGCGTCCGGCTGGCCACGCCTGCATATGTAACGTCCTCGCACTTCTTGAGCGCCGGCAGGAACCGCCGGAACGCGATGTCCGATGTGCCCAGTATCCCTATCTTCATTCTCACGCCTCCAACAGCGCCAGCAGGTTCCGAAGCTGGATGTTCAGGATGTTGTTGATCTGCAGCATCTCATTCAGCGACTGGTAGTCCAGCCAGAAATATCCCTCCGGCAGAGAAGGCATATCGTGCTCCTGCACACGCAGGAGCACGTTCCTGTTCTGCTCGTGGTAGAACCGGCCGCCCTCCTCGCTCATCATGTGGTCGTACATCACGCCCACAGCCTGTTCCAGGTTCCGCCGGAACAGCGCCGTGACAGCATCCTCCACAGGAGGCATGCCCGCCTCTGTTTGCACCGTGGGGCCCAACTCCACCGTGTCGAACACACCTATCTCCTGCTTGAACCGCACCAGGAACTTCAGCACCCCATCCATCTCGCAGCACAGAAGCCCGAACAGCGATTCCCCGTTGGACGCGAACAGCGGCTGGGTCCACCGCCGCACCTCCCGGCCCTCTATGGCGATGTCGCAGAAAATCACCCGGAAGGGGTAGGGGTGTTTGCACACCAGCTCCCCGTTTTTCATCTCCCAGTCGGTGAGCTCACTCAGCGGCACCACCGTCTGCTGGAACGACTGGAACATTTTGTAGCTGTTGAGCCTCTGATACATCCGCGGCAGGGCGTCCTCCCCCGTCCGGATGAACAGCGACCGGAACAGGGCCTTGTCGTGGAACTGCTCCGACAGATCCAGCAACTCCCGCTCCGTAAGCCGCAGTTTGGCATAGGGAATGCAGGAGAGCACCGTCCGGCTGTCCATGTTCACCAGGTTGTCCCGGCGCATGAGCTGTTTTATCTGCCCCAGGGTCATCCAGCAATGACTGGGCAGAACCTCCACATCCTCCTCCACCCGGATCATGATGTTCCGGTTCCGCTTCCGGTAAAACCTCGCCGACTGCTCCGACTGGATCTGGTCCACCACCACCTCGTAGCGGTCGAAGTTGAGGAAGTACTCCAGATAGGGCGGCGTGGCGCCCCCATGCTTGCGGGTGAAGTTGCTCAAGGTCGCCTGGATGGTAGGCGATATCTGCACGCTGTTCACGTTCCCAGGCTCTATCTTCGCCTGCATGAGAAAGTGCATGACCCCGCCGATCTCCCGGCAAAGCACGCCGAGAAAGCCTATCTCCTCCTGCAGGATCACCGGCTGCATAGTCACGGAGCCGTCCGCCTTTTCCTGCTTCAGGCCCGCGATCTGGAAAAAGCTCAGATTCCGGTTTTGGATGCGGCCGCTGGCCTCGTCGTAGTACCAGGGCTCGCACTGTTCCAAAGAGATAGGCTGAATGGAGACGTATGTATTCTCGTTCCGCTCCCGTACCCAGTCCAGGATCTCCGCTGTCGTATGTACTTTTCCCTCTGTCTCACACCAGCTCCTGGCGATGGACAGAAGGGTATCCCTCACGCTCATGACTGCTTGTCCTCTTCAAAGTTGATCTTCTCACCCACGACTACCAGCGGCCGCCGCATGGTCCGGGTGTTGATGCTCAATATGTACTCTCCCAGAATGCCAAGGAAGAACAGCTGCACCGCCCCGATGGCAAACACGCCGATGAGGATGGCTGCGGAACCATAGGGATAAGAGGCCCAATTGATGAGTTTGCTCACCAGCACAAATGCCGCCAGAATGACGCTGAAAATGCCCAAGCCTGCGCCAATAAATGTTGCCAGCCGCATAAGGATCTTTGTATACGATGTGATGCCCAGCATGGCGATGTCGTAATTTTTGAAAAAGTTTTCGCCGGAATGGCCCCGCAGGCTGGCTGCCTGCTCATAGGGGATGATGCTCATCTCAATACCAAATTCCGCAACGATCCCCTTCAGGTACGGCGCCGGGTCGTCCAACTGGCGCAGTATGTCGATGAACGACCGGTCATAGAGGCCGAAACCGTTGAAGTGTTCGATCTGCTTGGAATCCGACAGTGTCTTGATGATCCAGTAGTACAGGCTGCGCATGGCATAGATGAACTTGGACTCCTGGCTCTTTGTCTTTTGCCCGATAATGACCTTCTTCCCCTTCTCCCACTCGGCCACCATCTGCGGCAGCAGCTCCGGCGGGTCCTGCAGGTCGCTGAACAGCAGGAACGTGGCGTCTCCCGTGCCATACTGCATCGTGGCGAACACGTTTCGGGTAAAACCAAAGTTCCGCGCATTGAACACCGCTTTCACACGCTTGTCCTTCGCGCAGTACTCCCGTATCACCTCCCGAGTCCTGTCAGGAGAGTAGTCGTCCACGAAGATGATCTCATAGTCATACTGCGGCAGCTGCTCCGCGAACACCTTCGTCAGCCGCTCATACATCACCGGCACGCACTTCTCGTCGCTGTATGTAGGAATGGTAACGCTTATCTTTTTCACTGTCCTTGTCCTCTCTATTTTCCATTGGGATAAATACACGTCTCATCCGGCACCGGGAAGACGCTCTCCACCAGCCGCATCAGCTTTATGAGCCGCTGGCCCTTGGCGGTGATCCGATACCCGTCGTCCGTCTCCTCCAGGTTCCCTATGTACACCTGCTCATCAATGCGCTTTTGCGTCTCTCCCGCTTCTTCAATGAACCCGTTGACGAACTGTGCTTTCATCTCCTCCGTGGTCAGCACCGTTTCCGGTTCCTCTGCCATATCGGCCAGGGAGAAAATGGTATAGGACCGCTCAATGGGCATAGGCCCCAAGGCCAGGAACAGCGCCATGAGCAGCGTGGAAAGCCCCACGCACATCACCACGGACGAAAGCCCCAAGCCGAACAGCTCTCCGCGCTTGACCGTCACCGGCACCAGAACCACCAGCAGAACCACGCACGCGATGGCGTCCAGCACCAGCAGACGGTACAGATACGCTTTCTGTCCCGCCAAAAGCGGCGTGCGAAGAAGTAGCGCTACGATGACAGCGATTAGCGCACAGCATACGACGCAGACAAGAGCCGCCCTCAGCAATGCCTTCCACTCTTTTTTTGTATTCATTTTTCCTCCCACACGTTCTTGTTAATAGTTTCTCATATATTTCGCAATACATAAATATTCATTATTCTCAACCATCGTATAGTTGTTGATGATAGTCTCGTATTCTGCCATATAATTGATGGGTACCCAGTTATAGTACACACAGTAAATCGTGTCATACCGGTCCACTCTGTCTTCTGATAATATATTTTCAATATTGATATCGGCGTATTTTCCATCCTTTAACAGCCATGAATATGCCTCATACGAGGGCACAAATACGCCGGTCTTTTGATAGCATAGATCCTCTCGGCTCTTCAAATCATTAATAATATCCACATACAGCATCCTGCCGTTATTCTCTTCTGATATGATCTTTGTTTCCTGCACACCCATATCATGCATGATGGTATCGCCCATATTCCAGGCGAACAGCATAAAACTGGCCAGCAGGGCAGAGCTTACGGCTTCCTGCATTATTATCAGCTTGTTCTTTTTTGTCCATCTACCCAGCACATCGACCCAGAACAGGATCACCACGACGACAAAAGGCACCAGACTGATCAGATACCTGTTTTTATATATCCCCCCGCCGCTCACCTTGCTGTAAGCATAGACCGCCAGCATATTCAGTGCCACTGTTATGGCAGAAAAACCGGCTATATAGCGTTGCAGCGCTTCCGACTTGTCAGTTCTCCCGCCTGTTCCCGTACCCAGAAGAAGGCATGTACACCCTGCCACAAACATAGCAATGAGGAGCCTGTTGCCGCCGAGGAGAAAACTGACGGTCCGGAATAGATTCACAACATAAGGCTGACCGGCAAAAGAGTACTCTAATCGTCCGCCGCTGAAATATACCGCTACTATCCAGGCTACCAAGAGCAGACCGGGCACGATATATGAAATTATGTGTTTCACGCTGCATTGCTTACGATAGGCCAGCAAACAGTCGCTCAAAAAATACATGCCCATGATCATGAACCCAAAATAATGGCTGTACAGAAGGCCGGTGAAGCAAAGCGTCATAAGACCACAGTATTTACGGGAAAAACCCTCTTTATCGCTCCGTCTTCTTTGAATATATGTCCAAAGCGTCAGCGCGGACCAGAGGTAGTACATTGAATAGCCTCTGATCTCGTAGCCCGCGCTCAACACCAAGCTTGCCGAGGTAGCGGCAATGATTGCGGCGAAAACGCCCGCCTTTTTTCCAAAGAGACTCTTTCCCAGTTTCCCCATCACGACGACCGATATCGCCAGAAAAACCTGTGGTATCCACATCATGCTGCTGAAAGAATGGGGGAGCATTCTTGATACAAGGTAGCAGATCGCGTTGAACAGCGGCGGCGTAAAATCCCAAAGCCACAGATTGAGGTTCAGCGCTTCCCGCAGGCTCCGTCTTCCCGCAACATCCATCGCGATCAGCTCATCTCCCCAAACCATATCGTTATACTGGAGGAAAAAACGCATTGCAACGATCATCAAGACGGCAAGCGCGATATAAACAATGGTATCGTCATGTCTGTGGAAATATCCTTTGAGTTTTCTCTGCAGATCCTGAGAAACTGTTATGGCTACAGCCGCAGCTGTGAGGCCGCACAGGACGAGCGCATATACCGCCAGCCGCCGCAGCTGATCTGAGATCAGCGCCGCAGTGCTACTTCTGCCGACGCCGGCCCTTATCACAGAGCCGGTGAAAAGCGTATCTTCTCCTGTATCCGCGGCCTCTGCGGCCGCCGGTGCCGCGAACGTATCGTAATATTCAATTACCCCCCCCTCAGGAGATTCTACTGATACAACGCCGCCATATTCATCAGTCCTGAAGCAAAGCTCCCTTTCCCAGCCGACAGGAACGCCTATGGTGATGGACCGGGTCGTGCCCCCCGGCTGACGGAGATCTGTCTCCGGCCGCCAGCAGTAGCTGCCCTCGGCCCATGACCATTTTCCGTCCCGGAGGTCCAGATCGTCGGTGGAGAGATATTCCTTTCCATCCGTTTCATAGCCAAGCAGCAGAATCTCCGTGGCAAGAGACGCCTCGTTCCTTTCGTCCAGTGCAGTGATCGTCACCTCGTCGCGCACCGGAGATACATGGTCGGCCGCTGTGTACGCAGCCAGCGCAAACACCACCGCCAGCGCGGCGAGTCCCAGCCGTACGACCACTGTGGTCTTTCTGCGCAGGGCAAACCATATTCCCGTCATCAAGGCTAGCGGCAACAATATGCGGATCGCTCTCGCTGCCATCAATTCCATGGGCAAGTTCCTTCTCTCATAGATTTTCTATTTTTTCTGATATACGCGAACTTTTATATCAGGATGATCCTCTTCCAGAACATAATCTTGGTCCAGCACGCTCTGCAGTTCCGGCTCCAGCTCACCGCGGATATGCTGAACATAAACTTTATAGTTCTCCTTCAGCGCCTCCGGCGTCACGTCCAGCTGCCGCTGGACGTTGAGCGCATCGCGCCGCCCCTGGCGGGTCACATAGTATTCATCCCAGCCATAGGTTACGCCGTTGTCCGGGCTGCCGGTGCCAATAATGATAGTATCGTCGTTGAAGATCCAGTTTACCTGTTGGTATATCCAATCCGCCGCCTCGCGATAACGCTCTTCATGCATCCCGGTAGGAAAATTCGGAACGGTCACCAGGCAGTTGACGCCAAGGACGATCGCCGCAAAGGTGCATACGATACTGCGCTGCCTAGCCCCATACCCTACGGTCAGTAGCCGGCTGATCACGCTGTCCGCCGTACAGGCCACAGTCAGCGCCGCAAAAGGCAGTAGGAAGATAAAATACCGCATCTCCCACATAGTGGAAGTCCGATTGATCCACCTTCCATATACCACGAGAAGAGCGATGGTCCCTCCGATCACTGCGGCGAAAAACGCCCTGTAGTACTGTTCCCAGGAGAAACCGCCGGCGAAAAACACTTGTACAGCGGAAACAGCCATCCCCAGAAGCAGTATGTAATACAGCGGCGCAAAATACCCGGTTAGAAACCGCAGCAGTTCATTAGCGTCATTCAATGTAGGCACAATGTACCAGGATGCGATAGCGGCTGTAGAGGTGTTTTTCAGCGTCACGGCATAAACCGCCGCCAGCCAGAGCGCGCCGGTAAGCCCCGGCAGGATATAGGACGTTATCAGCGTCCTAGTGGTTATCCGCTTTTTCGCCCGCAGAC
The DNA here is from genome assembly GCA_947624815.1 of uncultured Lachnospiraceae bacterium. GTDB lineage: Bacteria > Bacillota > Clostridia > Lachnospirales > Lachnospiraceae > UBA3402. The sequence goes on from CANQME010000095.1 coordinate 11,494, forward strand.
ACAGGTCGGACAGGCCAAAGCCTACGCAAGCCAGATATCCGAAATAATGGCTCATGGCCAGCGCCGTCAGACAGACGGAAAACAGCAGCGTGCTTTTCTTCGTCGGCTTCTCATTGCGCCGGATATAGAGATATATCGCCAGTACGGACAGAAACAGGACCAGCGGATACGCTCTGATCTCAAAGGCACAGTGGATCCAGGTGGCATGGACTGTCGCCAGAACAAAAGCCGACAACACGCCGCAGTGGATACCCCTGACTTTTTCCCCTGCCATGCCGGCCAGAAGGATCGCCCCGCAGGTCAGCCCGACTGGAAGCAGATAGAGAAACTGATGACCGTAGGGCGCAATGCGGTACCAGAGAGCAAACAGGATCGAAAACAGAGGAGGCGTCACATCGGTCATTATCAAGCAATTTCTTATCGCCTCACGGATACCGTGATAAGAAAAGCTGATCTGCAGCATCTCATCTATCCACATGGACCAACGGTCGCACCAGTACAGCATGACGACCTCAGTGACCAAGGCGATGAGGGCGTATATCGCCCAGCCACGCCTGTCGCTGCCTGTCCGGTCGACCAGCTCCTTCTTGACGACATACAGCGCAGCCGCCGCGATCAGCGACAACGCCGCTCCAAAGGCAGCCAGCCGGCATATCAGCGACAGCATCAGCTTTCCCGCCCCGCTGGCGGGCAGCTCTGCGCACACCTCCCCGTCCTCAGGGGAATATGTATCCAGCTCTTGCACGTCGTCGCCCAGGGCGATCTGCACCCGCCCCCACCACTGGCCGCTTTGAAAATATAACTGCCTCTCCTGACCAGCCGGGATCTTGAAGCTCACCGAATCCGTCATGCCATCCGGCTGCCGGTAGTCCGTCTCAGGCCGCCAGCAATAGTACTCTCCGCACCAGAACCACTTGCCCGCCGTGATCTTCAGGGACTTACCCGGCTCATAGTCCGTTCTGTCCACCACATACTGCGTAAAAAATACTTCGTCGGCGCCCTCTGCCGCCGCAATTTCCTCCGACGCCGCCGGAGAACTGCCCAGGGCGGTGAGCGTTACGCTGTCCGTGATTGGCCGGAAAGCCTCATAGAGATGCTCAGCCAGGGCACCCCCCCCCGCCAGGAAAATCGCGAACAGCACCCAAACAGCCGGGCGCAGGCCCCAGCGCTTCAGCTTCCGCACGCCCAAAAAGAGCAGTGCCACGGCCAGCGCCGCCCGCGCTATCATCGAGATAGCCGATATCATCCTTCCTTTTCTCCTTATCTGTTCTGATCCGAGCACCATGCGCCGGCGCTCATTTCAACTCCGGCCTGCCGTCAGCCGCTTGCTCAGCTCCAGGCTCTCCCGCAGGACGCGGTCCATATTCCAGTACTCAAAGTTTCCGAACCGGCCGTTGAGGATGATCCCCTCGTCCGCATAGAACTTTCGGATGGCCTGCATGTTGGGCGTATGGTCCAGGTCGTAGATGACATAGGCGTACTGGTACTTTGTGATATCCACGATCGTCACGTCCGCCGTATCTCTGGCAAAGCCGATATCCACCATCCCCTGGACGATCCGCCGGTGGAACTGCTCGTCCGTGAGGCGGTCTACCTGGTCGTCCTGCCTGTAAGTGACCTCCACCATATAGGTGGCCTCGCCCTCCCGGTGATAGGCCGGCCCCAGGAAATCCATTTTAGAGATGCGGTGGAAAATCACATTCTTGTCCGGGATCATGAACGCAAAGTTGTCGCCGCACAGATCATAGGGCGTCCGCACGAAGGATATGGCGATGGAGTTGTAGCGCAGGTCCGCCACATGGCGGCGCACCTCCTCCGTGGCGCCGGTATATGCCTTCGTCAGCTCCTGCACCGGCATGGTGGAGATGATCTGGTCCGCCTCATATACCGCGCCGTCCGCGGTCCGGACGGCATACCTCTTCCCCTGCCTGTCGATCCGCGTGACCGCGCTGTTCACCTTCACGCGGCACTTGTCCCCGTCCAGCCGTTTCAGGAAACCCATGGGCACCGCCTCGATGCCGCCCCGGGCGGGAAAGCTGAAATACAGCTGATGGACATAGCCGTCCACCGTCTCCCCCGCGGCGCTGCGGCGTATCTCCTCCCGCGTCGGCTTGGGTATGCGGTCCACCATGGAGGTGTTCATGAACGCGGGGTCATACTTCCATATCTTCTCGTTGTAGGGCCGCAGGTATGTATTGGTGATGCCCTCCCCAAAAGTCTTCAGGAAGAACTGGATCATGTTCGTGGCTTCGTAGTCCTCATAGGGGTTGTTGTTGAACGCATTGAT
>CANQME010000096.1 GCA_947624815.1 uncultured Lachnospiraceae bacterium
ATCGATATCAGATCCCTCCAAACCATTGATTTTGCGTGGTTTTCTCAATGTCTGTCACCAACTTTTAGAGAAGAGCCGGGGATCCCCAAATACCGCCTATCAGGTTATAGTCCTTAAACGCGATCTGAATACCGGCCATCGGAACATACCGGAAAACGCCGAAATACAGGATCGCGGGGATAAGGAACAGATAAAGCTGCCAGTAGGACTTGGCGCGCGCCATCGCCCTCTTCCGGCCCCGCTTGGCCAGTTCCTTATCATACGTCATTTCGTGTTTCATCTCTTACCCCCTCGCTTGTTTCTCGTCCGTCCAGTGGCAGACGGCTAATTAATTACTTTTTGAAACTTATTATATCATAGCACATTTCGTGGAATTTTACAATAAGCGTTTCCAATTCTTTGGTGTTTTGTGAATTGTGTATATTCATGGTCGAATTTATTGTGCATAATGCGCTTTCGTTATTTTAATATCTAAATTAATTCCGCCGCCGAGAAACTTATTTTCTCCAACCAAAGTCAGACAGCAAAAGAAATCCGGAGCGCTGAATCTACTGAAAACAGATTCGACGATCCGGATTTCTTTATGCTATTGTCTCATATTTCTGACAGTATTGCGGTACTTTTGCAGGACAAAGCGTCCGATCCGCCCGGACATTTTTTTATTTTCCGGAAAATATTTCCTCCCTCCGTCCGGGTGTCCCTGGGCTCTTACATCAGCGCGCGGTAAAGCGCCGCGATCTCCTCCACGGAGGTATCCCGCGGATTGCCGGGGCGGCAGGCGTCGGCGTAGGCGGACTCGGCCAGAAACTGGACGTCCTCCTCCTTTGCGATCTCCTTTAAGTCCTTCGGGATGCCCACATCGATGGACAGCTGCTGGACCGCGTCCACGGCCGCCTTGCGGTACTCTTCCTGGGTCATCTCATCGACGCCTTCCACTCCCATCGCGCGGGCGATCTCGCGGTACTTCTCGCCGGTGCAGGGGGCGTTGTACGCCATGATGGACGGAAGCCGGATCGCGTTGGCCACGCCGTGAGGCGTATCATAGACCGCGCCCAGCGCATGGGCCATGGAGTGAACGATGCCCAGTCCCACATTGGAGAAGCCCATGCCTGCGATATACTGGCCGAGAGCCATTCCCTCGCGTCCTTCCTTCGTGTTGGCCACGGCGCCTCGCAGGGATCTGGAAATGATCTCGATGGCCTTCAGATGGAACATGTCGGTCATCTCCCAGGCCGCCTTGGTAATATAGCCTTCGATCGCATGGGTCAGAGCGTCCATGCCGGTAGCCGCGGTCAGGCCCTTGGGCATCGTGGACATCATATCGGAATCGATGACGGCGATCACCGGGATGTCGTGGGTATCCACGCAAACAAATTTGCGCTTCTTCTCCACATCGGTGATCACGTAGTTGATCGTAACCTCCGCCGCCGTGCCGGCCGTGGTGGGAACCGCGATGATCGGCACGCAGGGCTTCTTCGTGGGAGCCACGCCCTCCAGGCTGCGCACATCCGCGAACTCCGGATTGTTGATGATGATGCCCACCGCCTTGGCCGTGTCCATGGAGGAGCCGCCGCCGATGGCGATGATATAGTCCGCGCCGGACGCCTGATAGGCCGCCACTCCGGTCTGTACGTTCTCGATGGTGGGATTCGGTTTGATATTGGAATAGATCTCATAAGTCAGTCCCGCCTCATCCAGTACATCCGTCACTTTCTTTGTCACGCCGAACTTCAAAAGGTCCGGATCGGAGCATACGAATGCCTTCTGAAAGCCCCTTACCTTTACCTCGGCCGGAATCTCTCTGATGGCGCCTGCGCCATGGTAGGAGGTCTCGTTCAGTACGATTCTGTTTGCCATAATACATTCTCCTTCTTTCTTCTTCATTTTAAGCCGGCCGGCGTCATAAACTCCCCCTGACCGCCGCATCCGGCCCACATGGTTATTTTAGCAGAATTTTCCTGAAAAGAAAAGCGGCGGAACCGATTTGTCCGCCACTTTACAAATATTTAATAGTTCTGCCTAAAAGCTCAGCAGATTCCCGCCGCATGCCCCGGTCTTTTCGCCTCCGGCAATTTCCAGGCATCCGTTCACCATCAGGTATTCCACGCCTTTTGACCTGCGGCAGGGATTCTCGTAAGTCGCGCCGGCTCCAACCTCCGCCGGATTTAACAGCACCAGATCCGCGGCATATCCGCGGCGGATAAAGCCGCGTCCCGCCAGTCCGAACCGGACCGCAGCCTGACCGCTTAACTGGCTTACGAGCCGTTCCATCGGTATCCGGCCGGTCCGTCCGTACCGCCCGATCAGCGTCGGGAAGCTGCCGTAGTACCTGGGATGAGGCATCTGGCGGATCAGCGGCCGTTCTCCTCCCATCGCCAGGCCGTCGGTGCCGTACAGGCAGCCCGGATACATGGCGATCCGGTCCATGTCCTCTTCCGTCTCCATGAACATCACCATCTCTGCTTCGCCCCGTTCTGCCTCCATCAGCCGGCAGGCAGCCTCGCAGGGCGTACAGCCCCATTTCTGTCCGATCTCCCACAGGCTCATGCCGATACAGTCCGGATGCTTCGCCAGTCTGGTCATACGGAGGTTCCGTCCGTCCTGCTCCCCGATCAGGGTGCTCCACTGTCCGGATCCATGCTCCATCATCTCCTGGATCTGCTTTCTCATCTCCGGATCCGCAAGCCTGCCAAGCAGCGCCTCCGTTCCGCCCTCATGGACCTCCGGCGGGAATACCAACCCCAGATTGGAGCTGCCCGCCGTATAGGGATACATATCGAAGCTGATATCGCACTTCGCGTCTCTGATCATCTCCAGGAGCTGTCCGCTTCTGCCCCGGTTATGGTTCCCGGCGCATTTCAGATGGGAGATATGAACCTTCGCGCCGCTGTTCCTCCCGATGGAGATGACCTCTGACGTGGCCTGAAACTGAGTCTTCCGTTCTCCCCGGATGTGGAATGCGAATATCCTGTCATACCGTTTCACAACCCGGGCCAGCTCCGTCAGCTCCGCCTCTCCGGCATAGAAATCCGGGGGATAGCCCAGGCCCACGGACAGCCCTGCGGAGCCCTTCTGAAAATGCTCCTCGAGCATACCGCACATGGCCTTCAACTCCGCTGCGGAAGCGCTGCGATTCTCATACCCCATGACTGCGGCCCGCAGACTTCCGAAGCCGGTCAGAAACGCCAGGTTTACATTCGGCTTTTCCGCGCCGAAATGTTCCCTGTATCCGTCAAAGGTCTCCCAGTCCCATTCCATGCCGTCCACGTCGATGAACTGAAGCGACGTCCGCCGCCGCTTCAGCCAGAGCGGATCCCGCAGAAGCGGAAACGGCGAAAACCCGCAGTTTCCGACGATCTCCGTCGTGATCCCCTGAAAGATCTTACTGTCCGGATTCCGCTCATACAAGAGCGAGATATCGGAATGGGAGTGTACATCGATGAAGCCGGGGCAGAGCAGCAATCCCCTGCTGTCGATCTCCCGCTCCGCCCCTGCCGTTATCTTCGGTGCGGCCTCCATGATCCGTCCGCCGCTTACCGCCACATCTCCGATCCAAGCCGGCGATCCGCTGCCGTCCAGGATCTGTCCGCCCCGAAACACATACTCATACCCCATAGTTTCCTCCGGTTCTCCTTTCGAACCGCCAAATGTTTATTTGCCGATCGTCCTGTCGTAAACCTCCTGCGTCAGATCGATGAACTTCTGCAGGTCGAACTTCTCCAGCTGGGCCAGATATTCGTCCCACTCGGCGTCGATATCGTGGGTGCCCAGAAGCCATTCGCTCTGCTTCTGCTCCACGTACGCCTGCGCGGAAAGGCCATAGTCATTGATGAAATTATTCTCTTCCACCGTATAGTTCATGTTCGGCAGAGTCAGACTCTGAGGCGCGTTCTGATAGTAGGTCTCGGCAACCTCCACCTTCTCGTCGACGATCGTTTCCAGATGCATCTTCTGATAGCGTGTATCCACAGTCATATATTTGGGAACATTGTCGTACGGCGAGGTGTTCTTTACGTAGTTGTCAAAGGATGTCCCGTCCGGTGCCACGGACTCGTCATAGGAGACGACGCCGTCTTCGCTGATATCCGTCACGCGGTCGATCCCGTAGTAGCTGAGGATCGTCATCGTCTCGTCATAGAACAGGTCGATCCACTGAGCCAGGATCTCCGGATTCTCACACTTGTTTGTAATGGTAAAGCCGGTAGGCTGAAGGCTGATGTGGTTCTGACGGTGATGCACCTTCGCATCCCCGGAATCTGCCGATGCCTTTAACGGCTTGATGGCCACATACTGATCCGCCGTCTCGACCGCAAAGCTTGCACGGTCCCAGGTATAGGCGGAACCCACCAGTGGGGCCGGGTTGGAAAGCTTGCCCACGTACTGGCCGCTGTCCTGCACAAAGCCGTCCAGATCCCACAGCCCGTCCATCACGAATTTCCTGAGCTCCTTGATTGCCGTCTTGTATTCCTCCGTGATCGGAATGTATACTACCTTGTCGTCCACAACCACAAAGTGGCTGGCCGCCTCGGTTCTGCCGTTATTGAACGCCTCGCACTCACCGTAAGCGCCGAAGAAGCCCTGATAGCTGTTGATGTGATGATTGGCAATAAAGGTATAGGGAATCTCGTCGTTGGGGTCGCCGTTGCCGTTGGCGTCCTGTTCCTTGAAGGCCTTGAGGACATTATAATACTCCTCCATCGTGGTGGGTACTTCCAGTCCCAGATTATCCAGCCACTGCTTGTTGATATAGAGGTTGTCCGGATAGTCGCGGGTCGGGTTCTCATTGATCGTGCCCCAGGAATACTTATGCCCGTCAAACGCGGTGGAAAGTCCGTCAAGAACCGGCTGCTCCTTAAGGACCTTCTGATAATTCACGCAGTACTCGTCGATCAGGTCCTCGATCGGGATAAACACTCCCTGGGGACCGTACTGGTTCAGATCCGACATGCTCAGAGCATAATAACCCATGAAACCGTCGGGATAGTCTCCGGCTGCCAGAAGCAGATTCTTCTGATCGCCGTAGCTGGTATTCTGGTAGCACTCGAAATCAATGTGGACGTTCGTCGCTTTCTCCAGCTCCTTGAAGAAGCTCATATTGTTGAAATCATCCTGCATGGCCTGCAGCGATACCGCAACGCTGAAGGATACCGGCTCCTCCGAAAGCTTCGGAACATGGTTTGCAATATAGTCGTATCCCGGACGTCCCGTATCCACCAATGCAGGCGTCTCCTCTGCCGTCGTCTCTTCCTCCGAGGACGCCGCGGCCGTTGTCGGAGCGGCCGTTGTCGGAGCGGCCGTCGTCTCTGCCGCCGTCGTGGCTGCCGTCGTCTCCGTAGCCGGTGCTGCCCCTCCGCCGCAGCCGGTCATCACCAGAGATCCGGCCATCGCCGCTGCCAGTGTCATAGCAAAAAGTTGTTTTCTCATACTCGTCTCCTTTTTTAATAAACCAAACAACTGTTACAAAATTCTCCCTATTTCAGATCACATATTCTCTCTTTGGCATCTCCCCCTCTTCGCATGCAGATTGTTCTTATATACGAACATTTTAAATAACTTTTATAAAATGATGATAACATTTCCAGAATCTATTGTCAATATATTTTTGGTCAAATTCCATAAATCGAGCAATATTTCTTCGTATTTTTTGATTATATCTCGAATTTTAAAATTTAGTTGACAAACTTTTCCACAAGTGATATTCTTAAGTTGTTCGAATATACGAACGCACATTAAAGGAGAGAACATCTATGCAAAATAAGGAACTGCATCGGCCTACCCTGAGGGTTCTTCATATCCTGGAGGCGGCGGCCAACACCAGAACCGGCGTCACCCTGACCGAGATGGCCGAACGCATCAGCGCCCCCAAGACCAGCATCCTGCCGATCCTGTGTACCCTGGCCAACCAGGGATATCTCTATTACAACCGGCAGAGCATGCGCTATTTTATAGGAATGAAGGCTTACGAGATCGGCCAGAATTACATGGAGCGTTCCAGCTCTCTTAAGGATATCTCCGAGATCATACTGAACATGGTCAATGTATGCGGCGAGACTGCCCATTTTGCCATTCTGGACGGAGGCAGCGTCCTCTATCTCATTACCCACGATTCCCCCGACCGGGTACGCATCTTTTCTCCCTCCAGCGCGCATCTTCCGGCTTACGCCACCAGCCTTGGCAAGGCCCTGATGCTGGACTATTCGCTGACCCAGCTGAAGACCCTGTATCCCGAGGAGCCTCTGTCTCCCCTGACGCCCAATACGATCACTTCCGTGGACAGACTCTATGAACAGCTTCAGGGATTCAAGGCGGAACAGATCACATCAGAGCACGAGGAATCCAACAGCCATATCTCCTGCTATGCGGTTCCCATCCGCAAGAAGCAGAAGATCATCGCCGCCCTGAGCATCTCGATCCCCCATACCCGTTTCACCCCGGAGAAAGTGGAATTGTGCAAGATCCTGCTTAAGAACACGCGAAACCGGATCGAAGAACTGGTCAATACCAACGATCTGAATTTCTGAATTCCGCAGAAGAGCGGAATCAGACATAACGAACATAAGGAGGTCTGCTGTCATGATCAATGTATACGACAGAATGAAAGAAATGAATATCGTGCTCCCGGCGCCCCCGCCTAAAGGCGGCATCTACAGCCCGGTACGGGAATTCGGCGGACGTTTTCTTTCCCTGAGTGGCTGCGGTCCCAGGAATAACGGCACCATCATCACCGGCAAGGTAGGGAAAGACCTGACGATCGAAGAAGGCCAGCAGGCCGCCCGTTTCTGTACGCTGAACCTCCTGGCCAATCTGGAAGCGGAGCTGGGGGATCTGAACCGGATCCGCAGGATCATCCGGATCTTGGTCTTCGTCAACAGCGCCGACGGTTTCTGCCGGCAGCCTCAGGTCGCCGACGGCTGCTCCCGGCTGCTTCTGGATCTGTTCGGAGAAGAGAAGGGCCTCCCTTCCCGCACCGCCATCGGCGTCAGCGCCACGCCCAACAATATCGCCTGCGAGATCGAGATGTTGGCAGAATATGAATAAAAAGGGGGATATCCGGCATGAATTTCGATTACACATTTCCGGAGCAGAACGAGATCTGCTCGCCTCAGCTGATTCTGTACAAAAACGTCATACAGGATAATATTGCACGGATGATCCGGATGGCCGGATCTCCGGACCATCTGTGGCCCCATGTAAAGACCCACAAGATGCTGGACGTCGTTAAGCTGCAGACCGCAGCCGGAATCCGTCATTTCAAGTGCGCTACCATCGCGGAAGCGGAGATGTGCGGTATGGCGGGCGCGGATGCCGTGATCCTGGCCTACCCGCTCGTCGGCCCTGCCGTCGGCCGGTTTCTCCGTCTGACACGGGCCTTCCCGAATACGGTATTCTACGCCGTCGGCGACGACACCGAAACCGTCAGAACCGCCGCGCAGGCGGCGGCTGCGGAAGAAATGGTTATCCCGATGCTTATGGATATCGATCTGGGGCAGAACCGCACCGGGGTCTCTCCCGAAGCGGCCGCACAGCTGTATCCTGTCTGGGCCGGTACGGACGGCATCCGTATGAGCGGTCTTCACTGCTATGACGGACACCGCCATGAGTCGGATCCGGACGAGCGGTACGCTATGGTGCAGAAGGAAGATCTGTCCGTATCCCGGCTCCGCAGCCGGCTGAAGGAAGCCGGACTGGACTGCAGCATCGTGGTTCTCGGCGGAACCCCTTCCTTCCCCTGTCATGCGCAGCTGATGCCGGACTGCGGTTACAGTCCGGGCACCTGTGTACTCTGGGACCACGGCTATGACCGCTCCTATCCGGATCTGGACTTCACGCCCGCGGCGGCTGTCCTGACCAGAGTGATCAGCATCCGTGAAGACGGTCTCATGACATTGGACATGGGAACCAAGGCAGTCGCCAGCGATCCCAGGCCGGAACGTGCTTCCATCGTGGGTTTCGAGGATGCCGTCACCGTTCTGCAGAACGAAGAGCACTGGCTGGTACAGGTTCCGAAACGGCCCGGCCGCCGTATTCCTCCGGTGGGAACCGTCCTGTTCGCTGTCCCCACCCACATCTGCCCAACCTGTGCGCTCTATCCGTCCGTTCCGGTCATCGAAAACGGCCGGCTGGCGGGGCACTGGGACGTTACCGCGCGGAACCGCACGATCACCCTGTAAGCCCGCCCTTTCCGGCCGCTGTCTGTCATCAGTCCTGCAGCGCCTCGATGGCCGCCGCCAGCTGGTTGTCTTCCTCCAGATCCACAACCGCCTCGGATTTCAGCTCTTCGCTGAGATCCACCTCCACGTCCGGCGTCACGCCCACCTCGTGGATGCAGACGCCGTTGGGGATATAGTAGCGGGATGTGGTCAGCTTGACGGCGGTGCCGTCGCCCAGGGGAATCACGTTCTGAACGATCCCCTTGCCGAAGGTCTGGGTTCCCACCACCACTGCCGAGCCGTACGCCTGAAGGGCGCCTGTGAACAGCTCCGACGCGCTGGCGGAATTGCCGTTGACCAGTACCGCAATGGGAATGTCTAACTCGTGGCCGTCCGTCTTCGGGTAGCCCGGCGCCCGGTAGCCGTAATCGCTCTTTACCTGGATCTGGCCGTCCTTGCTGAAATAACGGTCGCCCTTCCCGTCCTTGTCCTCGGTATAGATCAGAAGGCCGTCCATCTCATCCTCCGGAAGCACATAAGCCATCATCTCCACTGCGGTATCCAGGACGCCGCCGGGATTGTCCCGCATATCGATGACTAGCTTCTCCATACCCTGGCTCTCAAGATCGTCCACCGCGGACGCGAACTGTCCGGAGGTCACCTCATCAAACTGCATCACATAGACATAGCCGATCTGATCCTCAAGCATCTGGTATTCCACCGACGGGACCTCCACTTGCCGGCGCTCCACCTTAAGCTCCACCTCCTCCGAGGCTTCGCCGCGGAGCACCGTAATATTCACGGACGTTCCCTCCTCGCCGCGGATATCCTCCTTGACCAGCAGATCCAGATCCTTGCCCGTAGCCGACACGCCGTCCACCTTATAGAGGATGTCGCCCGGAAGCATGCCTGCCTCGTAGGCCGGAGCGTCCTTGAAGACCCGGACGACCGTCACGATGCCGGTCTTCACTTCCTGCTGGACCATGGCGCCGATGCCGCAGTATTCGCCGGACGTATCCTCCATCAGCGATTCGAAATCTTCCTCATTATAATATCCCGCGTACGGATCCTCCAGGCCGTACATCAGGCCCGTATAGATGCCGTCCTCCACCTTCTCCGGATCCTCGTCGTAGAGGAAATAGGAATCCACGATATCCTGGATATATTCCATTTTTCTGCCGATCGCGTCCAGATCCAGCTGTGCAGTTTCCTCTCCGTTTTCGCCGGCAAGAGCCGTATCGCCGGGATCCGCCTCCGCATGTATCTGATTGCCGATGACCGACCTTCCGATCAGGAAGATCCCCGCGGACACGCCCACCACGATCAGTCCCACAAAGGCCATGACCAGAGCGCCTACCAGAACTCCTTTCCAGAATTTGCTTCTCGCTTCTCCGTTGTCCATAATCCGACACATCTCCTCTCACGACAGACAGCCGACTGTCCGCCGGCCGCCGCAAGGTATAAAAGTATAGTATATCTTATCCAGATTCTGTCACATTATACGCGCAGATGCTTCCGTATCGTGAAGAAGCTGGCGAAAAATCCGATCCCCAGGCCCAGAAGCGTGGCCGCCAGCGCCATATACGGGAAGATCGTCTCAAGCGGCAGGAACTGGAAGATCCCCGACAGGATCTGGAATCTCTCCTGCACATATCCGACCGCCTGCCGGTACAGATAGAACATGACGCACAGCGGGATGACCGCTCCCAACAGACCGATGATCACGCCCTCCACCACGAACGGCGCGCGGACCATTCCGTTCGTGGCGCCGATATAGCGCATGATCTGGTTCTCATTCTTCCGGAACGCGGCCGCCACATTGATCGTATTGCTGATCAGGAAGACCGACACGGCCAGAAGAACGCCGATGATGACGACCGACAGAAGTCCCACCACCGCATTGAAGCTCGTAAGGCCCGCCGCCGCGCTGTTCGAATAGTTCACGCGCCGCACGCCCTCCAGATTCTCCAGATAGGTCACGAACTGGTTCTGCCTGGAGATATCGTTTAAAAAGATCTGGTAGGACGAGGAACCCGCCATGGGGTTATCCTCCTCAAAGCCTTCCGCCAGCTCTTCAAGGCCCTCGAAATAGTCCTCCTTCATCATCTCCCAGGCCTCGTCCTCGGAAATGAAATCCATATGGTCCACCTCCGGACGCTTCGCGATCTCATCGCCGATCGCCTGGATCTGACTGACGGTCAGGTTCTCGTCGAAGAACACGGTGATGCCCACCGTGGTCTCCGCCAGCCGCACGATATGCTGAACATTCACGATAATACTGAAAAACATACAAAACAGGAATATACAGGCTGCGATCGTAGCGATGGATGCCAGCGAAAACCAGATATTCCTGCAGATATTCCTAACGCCCTGCTTGAAGCAGTACCAAAACGTACTAATCCTCATAAGTCTCTCCGCCTTCTGTCGCCCATTCGTCCGTCATATCGCCGTAAAATCCGGGCATTCCGTCGCTGACCACGCATCCGCGCTCCATATAGATCACCCGCTTCTGCATCTTCTCCACGATCTCATGGCTATGGGTGACCACGACAACCGTGGTTCCCATCTCATTGATCTCCTCCAGAAGCTTCATGATCTCCATCGCGTTATGGCTGTCCAGGTTTCCTGTGGGCTCATCGGCAAGAAGCACCTCCGGGCGGTTGATCAGCGCTCTGGCGATCGCCACGCGCTGCTGCTCGCCGCCGGAAAGCTGGTGGGGATACATCTTATATTTGGAAGAGAGACCCACCATCTGAAGCATGGCGGGAACCGACTCTCTGATGCGTCTGGAGGAAGCGCCCACGACACGCTGGGCGAACGCCACATTCTCGTATACATTACGGTCTTTCAGGAGGCGGAAATCCTGAAACACGACTCCCAGCCTCCTGCGGTATTTGGGCACATAGCTTCTGGGCATCCTGCCCAGATTCATATCGTTAACGACGATACGGCCGGAGGTCAGCTCCTCCTCCTTCATCAGCAGCTTGAAGATCGTGGTCTTGCCCGAGCCGTTGCGGCCCATGATGAAGACGAACTCGCCGTCGTCGATGGTAATGCTTACATTGCGGAGGGCTTTGTTGCCCTCCACATATTCCTTTGTTACATTAGAAATCTCTATCATCTGTCCGTTAAGCCCCTTAGAAATCCGAATTCTCCATGTATTTCATATATTTGACGACCATGAGGGCGATCTTGAAGGTGATGGCATCCTCAAAGACGCGCAGATCCAGTCCGGTGCTCTTCTGCAGCTTGTCCAGACGGTAGACCAGGGTGTTCCGGTGAATATAGAGCTGTCTGGAGGTCTCCGATACATTCAGGCTGTTCTCGAAGAACTTGTTGATCGTCGTCAGCGTCTCGTCGTCGAACTCGTCCGGAGACTTTCCGTCGAAGATCTCCTTAATGAACATGCGGCACAGCGGGATCGGAAGCTGATAGATCAGACGGCCGATTCCCAGCTTGTTATAGGCGTTCACGTTCTTGTCGCTGTAGAAAATCTTGCCCACATCCAGGGCCATCTTCGCTTCCTTGTACGAACGGGACACCTCCTTCAGATCGCCGACTACGGTGCCGAACGCCACATGAACCTTCGTCATGGCTTCCGTATTCAGCATATCCAGGATCACATTGGCTGTACGCTCCAGATCATCGTAGGTCTCTCCCTGCTTGACCTCGCGTACGACAATGATGTTCTTCTCGTCTACGGCGGTAATGAAGTCCTTCGTCTTGGTCGCGAACAGGCTGCGGACCGTCTCGAGGGCGTTGGCGTCCTTCTCGTTCTTCGTCTCGATGATGTAGACCACGCGCTTCACGTTGGTCTCGATATGGAGCTTCTTCGCCCGGTTATAGATGTCCACTAAAAGCAAATTGTCCAGAAGCAGATTCTTGATGAAATTATCCTTATCGAACCGCTCCTTATAGGCGACCAGCAGGTTCTGTACCTGGAACGCAGCCAGCTTGCCTACCATGTATACGTCTTCACTGCCGCCCTTGGCCAGCAGAATATATTCCAGCTGATGCTCGTCGAATACCTTAAAAAACTGATAGCCCTGGATCACCTGGCTGTCGGCAGGCGATTCCGCAAACATGAGGATAGCCGCCTCGTCCTGCGCCGGATCCGGGAATGTGGTGGCCAGCGTCTTCCCCTCCGTATCGCAGATGCAGAGATCGATCCTCGTGATCGACTTCAGTCCGTCAATCGTGGTTTGAAGTATCTGATTCGAAATCATGGTATCCTCTCTCCTTTTCGTAAATTTACACATATATTATCTTAAAGCAAATACAGCGAAATTGCAAGGACTTTCCGGGCGTTCATAGAAAAATCACAGTTGCCTGTCCGCTCCCGCCGGGAAACGCCGCATCGCGTGTCGGTGCAAAAAAAGAAGCGTACCGCCTTCTCGGAAGTACGCTTCTATCTGATCTAAGATTCGGAACTAGTTGACGATCACCAGCTCGGTGTCCTTGTCGAAGATGTGGAGCTTGCTGGTATCCAGAGCAACCTTGACCTCGTCGCCGACTCTGGCGGTGGTTCTCGGATTTACGCTGGCCGTGAAGTTGGCATCCACAACATCGAAATACAGGTTAACGATGGAGCCCAGAAGCTCGTATACACGAACGGTCGCCTTGATGACGCTCTTCGCGGACTTCTCCAGCCACAGCTCATCGTCATGCAGATCCTCGGGACGGATGCCCAGGGTAACGGTCTTGCCGATGTAGCCCTTCGCCTCAAGAACTTTCGCCTTGTCAGCCGGGACAGTGATCTTGTGCTCGCCAAAGGTCAGGACAACATCGCTGCCTTCCTTGGAAGCAAGAGCGTCGACCATGTTCATCTGCGGAGCGCCGATGAATCCGGCCACGAACTTGTTGCCGGGCTTGTCGTACAGATTCTGCGGAGTATCAACCTGCTGGATAACGCCATCCTTCATAACAACGATCCTGGTACCAAGGGTCATAGCCTCGGTCTGGTCATGGGTTACGTAGATGATCGTCGCCTGCAGTCTCTGATGCAGCTTGGAGATCTCGATACGCATCTGGCCTCTCAGCTTAGCGTCCAGGTTGGACAGCGGCTCGTCCATAAGGAATACCTTCGGGCTACGAACGATTGCACGGCCCATGGCAACACGCTGTCTCTGACCACCGGAAAGAGCCTTCGGCTTACGGTCTAACAGATGCTCCAGGTCAAGGATTCTGGCGGCTTCATGAACCAGCTTGTCGATCTCGGTCTTCGGAGTCTTGCGCAGCTTCAGACCAAATGCCATGTTGTCATACACGGACATATGCGGATACAGAGCGTAGTTCTGGAAAACCATGGCGATGTCTCTGTCCTTCGGCTCTACATCATTAACCAGCTTGCCGTCGATGTACAGTTCGCCGGAAGAAATGTCTTCCAGACCAGCGATCATACGCAGGGTGGTGGACTTTCCGCAACCGGAGGGGCCTACGAAGATGATGAACTCTTTGTCGGCGATCTCAAGGCTGAAATCCTTTACCGCAACGAATCCGTTGGGGTACGCCTTAGTAATGTTCTTCAGTGACAGACTTGACATAGCAAATATCCTCCTCTTATGAGTAAAT
>CANQME010000097.1 GCA_947624815.1 uncultured Lachnospiraceae bacterium
TATCTGGTACAGTAAAGGAGGAGTTAAGATGAGTAAAGAAAAGAAAAAATCCGGTAATGCGTCGGCTCTCTCCTGGTATAAGAAAATGGATTTCTCCAAGAAAACGGCGATGTGGGGCGTGATCTTCCTGCTTCCGTGGCTGTTTGGACTGGTCTTCTTTTTCCTACGGCCCATGGTAAATACCCTGCGGTATTCGCTGAGCAGCATGCAGATGGATAACGGCAAGTTCGTAGGAACCTTTATCGGGCTTGAGAACTACAAGTGGGTTCTGGGAGTCGATACCAACTTTAACCGGATGTTTGTGAATGCCTTTACCAACATGGTCAAGGAAGTTCCCTTCCAGATTTTCCTGGGACTGTTCATCGCGATCCTGCTGAACGGCGAGTACAAGGGAAGAGGATTCTTCCGGGCGATCTTCGTGATCCCGATCATTCTGGCGACCGGCGTGGCGTCCCCGACCCTGTCCTCTGCCGAGGCGCAGTTCACGGCTGAGACGGCTGATGCAGTCATGAATATGAAATGGCTGGAGGAGCTGGTCATCAATTCCGGTATCCCGCAGCAGCTGACTACGCTTCTGGTCAGTTATGTGGAGAACATCTTCGATGTGGTGACGAAGTGCGGCGTTCAGGTTCTTCTGTTCCTGGCCGGCCTGCAGGCCATCTCCCCGTCCCTCTACGAGGTGGCGAAGATGGAAGGCTGTACCCAGTTTGAGACCTTCTGTAAGATCACGCTGCCGATGGTCTCCCCGACCATCCTGGTGTGTCTGGTATACAGCATCGCGGAGTCCTTCGCGAACGCGCAGGTGGCTTACGGAGATTCGACGATTGAATTCTCCAGCTACATCCGCAGCATCACCTTTAACGGCAACGCAGCTTACTACGGCTATGGAGCGGCTATGAGCTTCATCTACTTCGCGGGAACGCTGGCGGCGATCGGCATCATCTGCGGCATCGTGTCGAAAGGGGTGTTCTACTATGACTAAAAAGGGAATGACCAGACAGGAACGGCGCGCGAAGGCCGAGACGACGGCCGGAATCAGCTTTTGGGTAGACTTAAAGAAAGGCCGTCTGAGCAAGTATTATATCCAGAAGATCATCCGGAATTTTATCATGTCGCTGTTCCGGTATGTGATCCTGATCTGCCTGGGATTTATCGTCATCAAGCCGCTGTGGTCCCTTTTAAAGGATGCGATCACGGCGCCGGCGATGCTGGGCGACAAGTCGATCCTCTGGATTCCGCAGCAGGTATCGAGTATCTTCATGGAGATGTCCATGTCGAAGAGCCTGATGAACTACTGGAAGAGTCTGGCGTATACGCTTCCGGTGACCGCTGTGCTTACGTTTTTGCAGGTGGTTTCCGCAGGTCTTGCGGCATATGCGTTTGCAAGACTGAAGTTTAAGGGCAGCAACGTCCTGTTCTTCTTCGTGGTTCTGACGATCGTCGTACCGAGCGACGCGATCATGCTGGCGCAGTACGCGGCGTTCCGTAATTTCGACATTTTCGGAATTATCGGACTGATCAACGGAACGGGGACCGGAATTAACCTGATCGGCAATCCGGTGTCCCAGTACGTCCTGGCAGGAACCGGTATGGGCTTAAAGAGCGGCCTGTATATCTACTTCCTCCGCCAGGCGGTCAGAGGTCTTCCGATCTCGGTCGAGGAGGCTGCGTTCGTGGACGGAGCAGGTTTCCTGCGCACCTTCTTCACGATCGTGCTTCCGAGTATGTCGGGCTCCATCCTGACGGTATCGGTTCTGAGCTTTTTGTGGAACTACACGGATACGTATTACACGAGCCTCTTAAACCCGAATACCAGTCATCTGGCCTACAACCTGTCCTCTCTGTCCGGCAATATCCGTTGGTACATCAATACGGCGACGCAGACGAACGAGGCATGGCTGACGACCATCGACGCGACCAACCCGTTTGTACAGCAGGCCATGATTTCCGCCTGCTCCCTGCTGACGGTGCTGCCGCTGCTGATCATGTACGCATTCGTTCAGAAACGGTTCGTACAGGGCGCTGCACGAAGCGGTCTGGGCGGCGACTGATCTATATGTTATTCCATGCGGGAATCCGGCTTCGGTGCGGATTCCCGCATACAGAGCAATTTCAGATGTGGGGGAGCGCGCCTGCGGCGTGTATTCCCGCATACAGATCGGATTTACCGGGCGATGTCGGGACACTTCATTCCGGCATCGCCTTTTTGCAGCATTTGCTTATAAGAGAAGATGAGGGAGGTTTTTATGCAGGACTGGTTTAAGAAAGCCAAACTGGGAATATTTATCCACTACGGGATCTACGCCGTCAGGGGCGTGTCGGAGTCCTGGTCGTTCTATCACGGCTCCATTTCCTATGAAGACTACATGAAGCAGCTGGATGGGTTCACGGCGTCGAATTTCGACGCGGACCGGTGGGCCGATCTGTTTAAGAAGAGCGGTGCGCGCTACTCGGTACTGACGAGCAAGCATCATGACGGAGTGGCGCTGTTTGATACAAAATACAGTGATTTAAGCGTGGTGAAGAAGTCCCCGGCCCACAGGGATATTCTGGGCGAATACATCGACGCCGTACGCCGGGCGGGACTTAGGGTGGGCGTCTACTATTCGCTGCTGGACTGGTCCCATCCGGACTACGCCTCGGTCTATCCGGACTGGAGGGTGCCGGCAGATCTGAGCACGGTCAACGCTTACAGCTCGCCGAAGGACGGGACGCAGGATCGGGAGGCGTGGAACCGGTTCCTGCAGTTCGACCGCAGCCAGCTTAAGGAGATCCTGTCAAATTACGGCAGGGTGGATCTGCTGTGGTTCGACGGCGACTGGGAACGGAACGCCGAACAGTGGGGCCTGCCGGAATTCAAGGAGTACTTAAAGAGCTTCAATCCGGAGCTGATCATCAACAACCGGTTCGCGGGCTACGGCGATTACCTGACGCCGGAGCAGGGGATCCCGGTAAACCGTCCGAAGGGGGTATGGGAGTTCTGTACGACGATCAATTCCTCCTGGGGCTATCAGCATAGGGACAATCACTACAAGTCCCTGCGGCAGATCATCCATATGTTTACCGACTGCCTGAGCATGGGCGGAAATCTGCTTCTGGACATCGGCCCTATGGAGGACGGTACGGTAGATCCCCGGCAGGAGGCGGTGCTTTTGGGTCTTGGCGAGTGGATCCGGGCCAATGAAGAGGCGGTTTACGATTCCGTGGCGGGGATCCCGGCCAATTATTACGGGGACGGAAGCGTCCTGTCGGAGGATGGGCAGACGCTGTATCTGTTCGTCCATAACCGGCCGGCGGAGGCGGTGTGCGTTAAAGGGCTGCAGAACCGGGTGAAGAGGGCGAGCATCCTTCATTCCGGACGGGAGCTGCGGACGGACGTCCACGGTGGCGCGCCCTGGAACGATATTCCCGGAATTTTGTGGATCTATATGACAGAGAAGGATTGCGCGGAGATGACAACTGTGGTAAAACTGGAACTGGACGGTCCGGTGCGTCTCTACGACGGAGGCGGGGCGGTCATCACGGATAACAAGTGATTGAGAACAGAAGATATCGCGTATCAAAGAAACCGTTACAGCTGCGTAAACGAGAAACACGGACCGGCAGCGGCAGGACAATATGAAACGACGGAGGGAAATGGATATGGATCTAACCGAAAACAGCGGGCTGCTTGAGGAGTACCGCAGGCGTGCCAGAGAGATCGTCAGTCAGATGACGCTGGAGGAGAAGATCTTCCAGACCCTGTATCAGGCGCCTGCTATCGAGCGTCTGGGCGTTAAGGCCTACAACTGGTGGAACGAGGCGCTTCACGGCGTGGCGAGAGCCGGCGTGGCGACCGTATTTCCCCAGTCGATCGGGTTGGCGGCCACCTTCGACGAGGATCTGATCGAGGAGATCGCCGGCGCGATCTCGACGGAGGCCAGAGGCAAGTTTAATCTTCAACAGGCGAAGGGCGACACGGATATCTATAAGGGGCTGACCTTCTGGTCCCCGAACGTGAACATTTTCCGGGATCCCAGATGGGGCAGGGGACATGAGACCTTCGGAGAGGATCCGTATCTGACGTCACGCATGGGCGTCAGGTTCGTGAAGGGGATTCAGGGCCACGACGAGCGGTATCTGAAGGCGGCGGCCTGCGCCAAGCATCTGGCGGTACACAGCGGGCCGGAGGGCGTAAGGCACGGTTTCGATGCCGTCGTGAGCAGACAGGATCTCTATGAGACGTATCTTCCTGCGTTTAAGGCGTGTATCCGGGAAGGCCATGTCGAGGCGGTCATGGGCGCCTATAACCGCGTCAACGGCGTGCCCTGCTGCGCCAACCACGAGCTGATCGAGGAGATCATCCGGGATGAGTTCGGCTTTGAGGGACATTTTGTCAGCGACTGCGGCGCGATCCAGGATATCTGCGACGGTCATCATGTGGCGGCAACCTATCAGGACGCGGCGGCGATGGCAATGGAGAACGGCTGCGACTTAAACTGCGGAAAGATGTTCTATTTCCTGAAGCAGGCGGTGGAAGAAGGAAAGGTGTCGGAGAAGCGCATTGACGAGGCGGTGGAACGGCTCTTTACGACCAGGCTAAAGCTGGGCGTGCTGGACCGCAGGGAGGACAATCCCTTTGACCGGATCCCCTATACGGTGGTGGACAGCGAACCGATGCGGCGGCTGAATGAGGAAGCGGCTTCCCGCTGTCTGGTGCTTCTGAAGAATGAGGGCGGCCTGCTGCCTCTTGATCTGTCCGCGATAAAGACCATCGGCGTCATCGGACCCAACGCGGACAGCCGCAGGGCGCTGGTGGGCAATTACGAAGGAACTGCATCCCATTACTGGACGGTGCTGGAGGGTATTCAGGATTACGTGGGAGACCGGGCCAGGGTCATGTATTCCGAAGGCTGCCATCTGTATAAGGACCGGACCAGCGGGCTGGCGCAGGCCAACGACCGGATGAGCGAGGTGAAGGGCGTCTGCGACTGCAGCGACGTGGTGGTGGTCTGTCTGGGACTGGACGCCAGCATCGAGGGCGAGGAGGGCGACGCCAGCAACGAATACGGAAGCGGCGACAAGCCGGATCTGAATCTGCCAGGACTTCAGGAGCAGGTTCTGAAAACGGCCTGCGAGAGCGGAAAGCCGGTGATCCTGGTGCTTCTGTCGGGAAGCGCGCTGGCTGTGGACTGGGCCCAGGAGAATGTGCCTGCGATCCTGCAGGGGTGGTATCCGGGCGCCTGCGGCGGCAGGGCCATCGCGAAGCTCCTGTTCGGGGAGACATGTCCGGAGGGAAAGCTGCCGGTGACGTTCTATCACAGGGATGACGTATTGCCTGACTTTGAGGATTACAGCATGAAGGGGCGGACCTACCGGTATCTGGACCACGAGGCCCTGTATCCGTTCGGGTACGGCCTGTCGTACACCTGCTTTTCCTATGAGGAGGTGACCGCAGAGGCTGCGGTTGCGGCCGGTGGGCCGGAAGCGGCGGACAGTGCCAGACCGGCTGACAGTGGTTCTGTTGAGACGGAAGAAGCCGAAAGTGTGAAGACAACGGCTGGTAGTGCGAGTACAGCAGACGAGGCTCCGGTAGAGACGGAAACGGCCGAAAGTACGAAGGCAACGGCCGGCGGGCCGGCGGTGACGGTCCGCGCGAAGGTGAAGAACACCGGCTCCGTGGCGGGCGCCGAGACCGTTCAGGTCTATGTGAAGATCCCCGGCGCGGATACGCCCAACGCTCAGTTGAAGGGCATCCGCAAGGTGCGTCTGGCACCCGGCGAGGAGCAGACGGTGGAGATCGCGCTTCCGAAGGAGGCGTTCGGACTGTACGACGCGGAGGGCCATTTCCGGATCCATACCGGCGAAGCACTTGTGTATGTCGGCGGTCAGGGCCCGGACGCGCGGTCGGAGACGCTGACAGGGCAGAAGGTGCACTGCCTGCCGGTCGTTATCGCTGATTAAGCGCATTGCTGCAAGCATACGACGGTATGAAGACTGCAATGGAATAGCATTGCAAAGACGAATCGGCACAGCCTGACGGAATTAAGCAGGGCAGATGCAGGGCATAGTGCCGGATAAACATTCTACATATCAGGACGGAGAGGGGATTATGCAGAAACAATTATTGAATGAAGGCTGGCAGATGCGGGAGTGCGGAGCCGGCGAATATATGAGCGCCGCGGTGCCGGGAAGCGTCTACCTGGATCTTCTGAACAACGGGCGGATCGAGGATCCGTTCTACCGCGGCAATGAGCTGAAGACGCTCCCGCTGATCGACCGGGACTACGAATACCGTACGGTGTTCGACACGGCGGAGGAGCTGCTTGACTGCGACGAAGTGCTGCTTCGCTTTGACGGCATCGACACGCTGGCCACGATCATGCTGAACGGCCGGGTAGTGGGAGAGGCGAAGAATATGCACCGGGTCTGGGAATTCCCGGTGAAGGAGCTTCTGAAGCCTGCAGGCAATGAGCTTCATATCGTGTTCCATTCCCCGACGAAATTCATCGCCGAAAGCTTTGAGGAGAATCCGATCCCCGGCGACGCCAACGGCATGAAGGGAATGCCGAGGCTCAGGAAGGCCCACTGCATGTTCGGATGGGACTGGGCGCCGCGTCTCCCAGATGCGGGACTGTACCGGCCGGTAAGCCTGGTCGGCATTAAGAAGGCGAGGATCGACAGCGTCTATATCGAACAGAAGCATGAAGACGGGAGAGTACGGCTTACGCTGACCTTGGAGGCGGAGACGGCCTGCGAGGCGGCGGAAAGCTGTGCGGCCAGGGTCGCGTCCGGAGGAGAGATGCCGCTTGGGCAGGCCCGCGCGGACGGGGCAAAAGTACCGCTCGCAGCGTTTACGTACCGGGTGACGGTAACAGATCCGAGCGGCCGCGAAACGGTCTATACGGACAGTCCGTCGGAGATCGTGATCGAGGATCCGCAGATCTGGTGGCCCAACGGTCTTGGCGCGCAGCCGCTTTATACGGTGCGGGTTGAATTGCTCGACAGCGAACGGGAGAGAACCTGCGAAGAAACCGGATGCGCAGAAGCCGGAGCGGCTAGCTGCGCTGTGGCCGGAGAATCGACGGGATACCCGGAAGCCGGCGGTCAGGCCGGCAGCGCCGTCCGTGTCCTCGACACCTGGCAGCGCCGGATCGGCCTGCGCACGATGTCCATGCACCGCGTCAAAGACCAGTACGGGGAGACCTTTGCCCATGAGGTCAACGGCGTACCGTTCTTCGGCGTGGGCGCCGACTATATCCCGATGGACAGCCTGGTGGCCCGCGTGGACGCGGAGAAGACCCGAAGGTTCGTCGCCATGGCCAAGGACGCCAATTTCAACGTGCTGCGTGTCTGGGGCGGCGGGTATTATCCCGATGATTTCTTCTACGACGCCTGCGACGAATTCGGACTGGTTGTATGGCAGGATTTCATGTTTGCCTGCTGCGTCTATGACCTGACGGAAGAGTTCGAGGCCAACATCACGGCGGAATTTATCGACAACGTGAAACGGATCCGCCATCACGCCTCCCTGGGGCTGTGGTGCGGCAACAACGAGATGGAGCTGTTCCTGGCCGACGAGAAAAAGGTCTGGTGCGACAATCCGATCCGGTACAGCGATTATGTGAAAATGTACGAGTACCTGATCCCGAAGGCGCTGAAAAAATACGATCCGCAGACCTATTACTGGCCGGCAAGTCCGTCCTGCGGCGGCGGTTTCGACAATCCCAACGATGAGAACCGGGGCGACGTCCATTACTGGAAGGTATGGCACGGCGGACTGCCGTTCTCCGCTTACCGCAGGCTGTTCCCGCGGTATATGTCCGAATTCGGCTTCGAGTCTCTGCCGGCGCTTAAAACCGTGGAGACCTTCACCGAGCCGGAAGACCGGAACATTTTCTCCTATGTGATGGAAAAGCATCAGCGCTGCGCCTTCGGCAACGGCACGGTCATGCGCTATATGGAGCAGACCTATCTCTATCCGACCAGCCTGGACATGATCATCTACGGTTCGCAGCTGATGCAGGCGGAGGCCATGCGCTACGGCGTCGAGCATTTCCGGAGGAACCGGGGACGCTGTATGGGCGCGGTGATCTGGCAGTTCAACGACTGCTGGCCGGTGGCCAGCTGGGCCATGGTGGATTATTTCGGCCGGTGGAAGGCGGTCATGTACTGCGCGAAGCGGTTTTTCGCGCCGCTCCTTCTTTCCTGCGAGGAGGAAGGCATGCATACCCAGACGCCGAACCTGAATACGCAGCCGTTTGACTATGAGAAGTCCATCCGTCTCTGCGCGAACAATGAGACGCTGACCGGACGGAACGTGACGGTCCGCTGGCAGCTGCGCGACGCATCGGCCCGGATCCTGCGGGAAGAAAGCTGCGGGCTTGCCCTGGCGCCCATGTCCTCGACGTGGCTCGATAAGGTAGAGCTGCCGGACGCGGATGTGTTTGAAAATTACGTCAGCTACGAGATGGAAGAGAACGGAGTGACCGTATCGCGGGGAACCGTGCTGCTGTGCTTCCCCAAGTATTTCCATTTCCGCAGGCCGGTATTCGACGTGAAGACGGAAGGAGACGAACTCGTCATAAGCGCCGACTGCTTCGCAAAGGGCGTGTGGATCCGGAACGGAAACGACGATATGCGGTTAGAAGATAATTATTTCGACTTAAACGGTGAAACGCGACGGATCAAGATCACCGAAGGAAAGCCGGAAGACATTACAGTCAGCAGCGTGTACGATATCCGCTAAGCGCCGGATCGGGCCGGCTTCGGCCGGCGCCGGCGGCCTGCTTCATCACGGTGCCGTATCACAAGATTGTACAAGAAAAGCGTTGACATTTACATGGAATGGATTTATAATGTTGAAAGTTTTTTGAGGAAATACTCCTTAAAAACTGACAAAATGCAATCTTGCATGCCGGAACAGATCCGGCAAAAGAATGATGAGGAGGAAACTATTATGAAAAAGGCATTAGCATTAGGAATGGCCGTTGTGATGGCCGCTTCCCTGACTGCCTGCGGCGGCTCCGGAAGCACCACGACAACGACGGCCGCTTCGTCTGAGACGACCGCTGCGGCTGCCGATACGACTGCTGCGGCTGCCGAGGATACGACGGCTGCCGCTGAGGAAGCTCCCGCGGAGAGCGCCGGCGGCACACTGAAGATCGGCGTGATCGGACCGCTTACCGGCCCGGCGGCTGCTTACGGACAGGGCGTCCGCAACGCGGTAGAGCTGGCTGTGAATGAGGTCAATGCGGCCGGAGGCATCGGCGACGGCATCATGATCGAGATGAACGCGCAGGACGACGAGCATGACGCGCAGAAGTCCGTCAACGCATACAACACCCTGAAGGACTGGGGCGTCCAGATGATCATCGGTTCCGTTACGTCCGCTCCCTGTATCGCGGTAGCGGCCGAGACCGAGGTTGACAATATGTTCCAGATCACTCCGTCCGGCTCCGCCGTGGAGTGCGTGGCTCCTGACAATGTATTCCGTGTCTGCTTCGCTGATCCGGATCAGGGCGCTGCCGCTGCCCAGTATATTGGCGAGCATCAGCTGGCTACGGACGTGGCGATCATTTACGACAGCTCCACCGAGTACTCCACCGGTATCCGTGAGGCGTTCGTGGAAGAGGCTGCCAACCAGGGTCTGAACATCGTCGCCGACGAGGCGTTCACCGCCGACAACGCGACGGACTTCTCCGTACAGCTGACCAAGGCGAAAGACGCCGGCGCCACGCTGGTGTTCTGCCCCTTCTATTATCAGGAGGCTTCCATTGTACTGAGCCAGGCCGATTCCATGGGCTATGATCCGATCTTCTTCGGCGTAGACGGTATGGACGGAATCCTGACCGTAGAGAACTTCGATACCTCCCTGGCTGAGGGCGTCATGTTGCTGACCCCGTTCTCCGCAACCGAGGAATCCAGCAAGGCATTCACGGACGCGTATGTGGCCGCTTACGGCGAGACGCCGAACCAGTTCGCAGCCGACGCCTACGACGCGGTATACGCGATCAAGGCCGCTGTGGAGAAGAGCGGAGTGACGCCGGATATGAGCGTTTCCGATATCTGCGAGGCGATGAAGACCGCCATGACCGAGATCACGATCGACGGACTGACCGGCGCAGGCATGACCTGGAACGCAGCCGGCGAGCCCAACAAGGCCCCGAAGGCCGCCATGATCGTGGACGGCGTTTATGTAATGCAGTAAAGACCGGACAAAACGGATCCAACGAGGGGTCGCCTTGGGAAAGGCGGCCCCTTTTGTCAAAAAAACTTGCGCGGCATTTTCTCATATGCTATAATCTGATTTGATATTGTGTACCGTCACAGACAGACATCTGTATGTGCAGGCGGGAATGTCAAACGGAAGCTTCTGCGGAAGAATACGCAAAGAGGAGGACAGATATGGGATTTCTGTCATATTTTATCAGCGGCGTCAGCCTGGGCGCGGTCTACGCGATCATCGCCCTGGGCTATACCATGGTATACGGTATCGCCAGAATGCTGAATTTCGCCCACGGTGATATCATCATGGTCGGCGGATTCGTGATCTTTACGGTCGTTAGCACGCTGGGGATGCCGCCGCTTCTCGGGATCGTTGTGGCTGTGGCGGCCTGCACGCTTCTGGGCGTCACGACGGAGAGGGTGGCCTACCGGCCTCTGCGCGAAGCGTCCTCTCTGGCGGTCCTGATCACGGCCATCGGCGTCAGCTACCTGCTCCAGAACATCGCGCTGCTGGTATTCGGCTCCAATCCGCGCCAGTTCACCTCGGTGGTGACGCTGCCGAATCTGGTGCTGGCGGGCGGCGCACTTACCATATCCTCCACCACCATCGTGACGATCATCAGCTGTATCATCATCATGATCGGTCTGACCGCATTTATCAATAAGACGAAGATGGGACAGGCCATGCTGGCGGTCTCCGAGGACCGCGGCGCGGCCTCTCTGATGGGAATTGATGTGAACAAGACCATCGCGGTGACATTCGCCATCGGTTCGGCCCTGGCGGCCATCGCCGGCGCGCTGCTGTGCTCGGCCTATCCGTCCCTGACTCCCTATACCGGCTCCATGCCCGGCATCAAGGCATTTACGGCCGCCGTATTCGGTGGCATCGGCTCGATTCCCGGCGCCCTGATCGGCGGCATCGTACTGGGCGTGATCGAGAATCTGTCGAAGGCTTACATTTCCTCCCAGCTGTCGGACGCCATCGTGTTCGCGGTGCTGATCATCGTGCTTTTAGTGCGTCCCACCGGCATCCTGGGCAGGAAGATCAATGAGAAAGTGTAGGTGAGAGACATGACGAAGAATAAAGTAAGAATTCAGAATGCAGTCACCTACGGCATGGTCGTCCTGTTCTGGGTCGTGATCCAGATCATGGACAGGACCGGACACCTGACCAGTCTATTCAAGGGACTTCTTGTCCCGCTCTGTATGTACGCGATCCTGGCGGTATCGCTGAACCTGACCGTCGGGATCTTAGGCGAGCTGAGCCTGGGACATGCGGGATTCATGTGCCTGGGAGCGTTCTCCGGCGCGTTTCTGACCAACTGCCTGGAGACTGCGGTTCCCAGCATGGGTCTGCGCTTCTTCATGGCGCTGATCCTGGGCGCGGTGGTAGCCGGGATCTTCGGCCTGCTGATCGGCATTCCGGTCCTGCGGCTTAAGGGCGACTACCTGGCCATCGTGACGCTGGCCTTCGGCGAGATCATCAAGAACCTGATCAACGTCCTCTATGTAGGACGCGATGTGAATGGGTTCCATTTTTCCATGAAAGACACCACATCCCTGGGGATGGACAAGGAGACAGGGGTGGTTCTCATAAAAGGAGCGCAGGGCATTACCGGAACGCCGCGCGCGGCGACGTTCACGATCGGGATCCTTCTGCTCCTGCTTACGCTGTTCATCGTGCTGAACCTGATCCATTCCAGGGCGGGACGCGCGATCATGTCCATCCGGGACAACCGGATCGCGGCAGAATCCATCGGCATCAATATCACCAAATACAAGCTGATGGCCTTTTCCATCTCGGCGGCCCTGGCGGGAATGGCAGGCGTGCTTTACGCCCACAGCCTGTCCACGCTGCAGGCGTCGTCCAATAACTTCGGCTACAACAAGTCGATCCTGATCCTGGTATTCGTGGTGCTGGGCGGCCTCGGCAATATGCGGGGCTCCATCATCGCCGCCATGCTTCTGACGGCTCTGCCGGAGCTGCTGCGCGGACTCAACGACTACCGCATGCTGATCTACGCCGTCGTCCTGATCGTGATGACGATCTTCAATTCCAGTCCGAAGGCCATCGAGATCCGCTCCATGGTCCTGAGCCGGATTCGCGGCGGCGCGAAGAAGGAGGTGGCGTGAGATGGCGAAGAAAACGACGATGGACGCGGCCCGGACAACCGTTAAGGCGGGGAACGCTACGGCGCCGGCCGGAGCGCCGCAGAACGCGGCACAGACAGCCCGAACGCCGCAGAACGCGGCACGGGCAGCCCAAACGCCGCAGAACGCGGCACAGGCAGCCCGGACGCCACAGAACGCGGGGCAGGCGGCCGGGAAGCCGCGGAACACACAGGCGGCCGGCGCAGAGTCAAACGGCTCATTCCCGACTCTGGAGGTCAGAAACCTGAGTATATCCTTCGGCGGCCTGAAAGCCGTGGACGGCTTTAACGTGGTCATCGAGAAAGGCCAGCTCTACGGCCTGATCGGCCCCAACGGCGCCGGCAAGACCACGGTGTTCAACCTGCTGACCGGCGTATATAAGCCCGACACAGGCACGATCCACTTAGACGGCAAGAACATTACCGGCAAAAAGACCATCGAGATCAATCAGGAAGGCATCGCCAGAACCTTCCAGAACATCCGTCTCTTTAAGGATCTGAGCGTTCTGGACAACGTAAAGGTGGGCCTTCATAATCATCACAAATATTCCACGCTGGAGGGGATCCTCCGCCTGCCGTCCTTCTATAAGGTAGAGAAGGAGATGAACGAGCGGGCGATGGAGCTTCTGTCCGTGTTCGACCTGGATAAGGAATGCGACTACAAGGCGTCCAACCTTCCCTACGGCAAGCAGCGGAAGCTGGAGATCGCCAGGGCGCTGGCCACGGATCCGAAGCTTCTGCTTCTGGACGAGCCGGCGGCCGGCATGAATCCCAACGAGACGTCGGAGCTGATGGAAACCATCCGCTTCGTCCGGGAGAAGTTCGGCATGACGATCCTTCTGATCGAGCATGACATGAAGCTGGTGGCAGGCATCTGCGAGAAGCTGACGGTGCTGAATTTCGGCCAGGTGCTGACCCAGGGCGATACCTCGGAGGTACTGAACGACCGCCGCGTGATCACGGCGTATCTGGGAGAGTAGGAGGAGAGAACATGGCGATACTGGAAGTCAGGGATCTGGAAGTATATTACGGCGTGATCCAGGCCATCAAGGGAATCTCCTTCGAAGTGAACCAGGGAGAGATCATCGCGCTGATCGGCGCCAACGGCGCCGGCAAGACCACGACGCTGCAGACCATCACGGGACTGAT
>CANQME010000098.1 GCA_947624815.1 uncultured Lachnospiraceae bacterium
TTCTGTTGCACTGTCTCTGGAGTCGCCTCCGCCAGACGTTATCTGGTATCCTGCCCTGTGAAGCCCGGACTTTCCTCCCCCGCGGCCTTTCGGTCCCGCGGCAGCGATCACCTGTCCTGCTCATCTGCTATCTTAACATATTCTGCGCAAAACTTCTACACTCTTTTACGCCGCCGGACGTCTTTTTCGCCCGTCTCAGCTTCCCGCGCCCTTCCGTGACGTCAGACCGGGAAGCAGCTGCCGCCGATAAATTCCCGGACGATGGAATTGTGCGGGATCTGTTCACTGTCCACTCCCAGGAAATAATCCAGGAACTTCAGAAGCCGCTTGGCTTCTGCGTATTCCTCGCTGTCCTTCGGGATCTGGAACAGCAGCGGCTCCGCATACTGCTTCAGTACCGCCAGCTCGTAGACCAGGGCCGAATTGAACATCACGTCCGCCTCTTCCTGGTAGGGGAAGATATTCTCCTCCTCGCCGCGGCGCACCGACGGCCACCGGAAGATGGTCTCCCGCGCCGTGATCCCTCTGGTTCTGGCGTCCCGCACCATACGGCGCAGAAGCCTTCCGTCCGTCGTCGGGATCCGGTTGTGCTCGTCGATGTTCAGCTGGGTCAGCGCGCTTATGTAGATCTTGAACTTGCTTTCCTTCGGAAGGCTGTACGACAGCCGGTCATTCAGGCAGTGGATCCCCTCGATGACCAGGATATCGCTTTCGCCCAGCTTCAGGAAATCTCCTTTGTACTCGCGCTCTCCCGTGACAAAGTTATACCTGGGCATCTCCACAGTCTCGCCGTCCAGAAGCCGCAGCATATCCTGGTTGAACTGCGCGACGTCCAGACTCTCCAGACACTCGAAATTATAATTGCCCTCCTCGTCCCTCGGACTGTCCGCCCGGTTCACGAAGTAATTGTCTACCGCGATCGGATGCGGCTTCAGTCCCAGAGCCCGAAGCTGGATCGAAAGCCTGTGGGAGAACGTGGTCTTGCCCGACGAGGACGGTCCCGCGATCATAACGAATTTCTTATCCGGCTGTCCGGCGATCATCTCCGCGATCTGGCCGATCCTCTTCTCCTGAAGCGCTTCCTGGATCAGGATCAGGTCGTTGGCGCCGCCCCTGCAGATCTTCTCATTCAGAGCGCCCACGTCGGCGATCTCCATCTTCTCGCCCCACTCGGACGACTCCCGCAAAACATCGAACAGCTTCCTGCTCGGGATAAATTCCGGCACGGCCGCAGGCTCCGACAGCGACGGCAGAAGCAGCACAAACCCGTACTCGTACGGCACCAGGTCGAAATACCGGATATAGCCGGTATTCTGCGCCATATATCCGTAGAAATAATCCTCGAACCCGTCCAGGCTGTACAGGTTCACCCGCGACACCCGGCGGTAGGAAAACAGCCGCGCCTTATCGTACATCCGGTACTTCTCGAACAGCTCGACGGCGTCCTGCGTTCCCACGCTCCGTTTCATGATCGGGATCTTCCGGTCCACATACTCCCGCATCTTTTCCCGGACCTTCGCCAGAAGCTCCTCCGTAATCGTAAAATCGCCTCTGGCGTCCACGAAGAAGCCCTTCCCCACGGAGAAATCCACGGACACCTTCGTGATCCGGTCGGCGCCCACCACCTCGTAGAACGCCTTCAGAAGGATCAGCGTAGCGCTCCGCTGATACGTCTGCAGTCCCGGCTTCTCCGCCGTGGTGATGAACCTTACATGGCTCCCGTCCCTGATCTTCTTGTGCAGCTCCGTCAGCTTGCCGTCCACGGAAGCCAGAATGATATCATAGGGGTACTTCGGCTGAAACTCCTCCGTGATCTCATAAAGCCTGGTTCCCGTCTCATACTCCCGTTCTTCCCCATCAAAAAATGCTTTTACCAACTGCTTTGTCCTTCCCTTTCTACCAGACCTCCGCCGGGAACGACACCGGCGCCGTGATCACATCCGCCCTGCCGTCGATCTTCTCCCTGCAGTAGTCCGCCATAAAATCAATAAAAATATGCTCCAGTCCGTAATGACCGGCGTCGATCACCGCCACTCCGTCCGCCACCGCGTCGATCCCGTCATGATGGCCGATATCCCCGGTGATCAGAACCTGGGCGCCCGCGTTCCTGGCTTCCCGCGCCATCCCCTTGCCGGATCCCGGACAGACGGCGGCCCGCCGGATCCTCTCAGACGCATGCTCCGCGCCGTACACCGTCACGTACGGCAGTCCGAAGGCTTCCTTCACCTGCGCGGCCAGCTCCTTAAGCGATACCGCCTCCAAAAGGATCCCCGCCTTGCCGATCCCGTAGGGCACTCCGCCGGTCTCCCCCATAAGCTCCAGGGGCCGCCCCTCCACCAGGTGGAGCCGGGCCGCCGCCAGATCCGCCATACATCCCGGCGCGGCATCGAAATTCGTGTGCATCGCATAGCAGCAGATATCGTTTTGGATCAGGCGCAGAAGCCGCCTTCCGATAAAATCCCTGTCATTCACATGCTTTAACGGCGAGAAGATCAGCGGATGGTGGGTCAGCAGAAGATCCGCCTTCTCCCTGACCGCCAGCTCCACCACCTCGTCCGTAGCGTCCAGCGCCACCAGGACCTTTCCGATCTCCTTATCCGACCGTCCGGTCAGAAGACCCGGATTGTCCCAGCTGCAGGCATAACTCTCCGGCGCCAGCTCATTCAGCTTTTCGATCCATTCTTCGCATCTCATACGTCTTCCTCCATTCTCCGCCGTCCCGCGCCTGTCGCACGCCCGGTCATGACCGGTAGACGGCCATGGCGCGGCGCGCGCACGCCAGTCTCTCTTCCAGCTCGGCTCTCCTGGCCTCCGCGCGGTCTCCCGTCCGGTCCTTCAGTCCGGCCAGGATCCCCTCAAGCGTTCTCTCCTCCCGCTTCAGGAACTCCCCAAGTACCGGATCCCGTTTGCGGAGAAGGCACGGCCCGTAGACGGCCTGCGCCCGCTCAAGCGGTTCCATCTCCCCGCGCACCGCGTCCATCACCACATAATACTTCCCGTCCTCACAGAGCATCTTCTCCCGCGCGATGAGAAATCCGTTCTCCTGCAGATACACCCGGACCTTCTCCGGCTCCGACTGGGGCGACAAAATCCAGTGCTCCACGCTGTCCCACAGCCGCTGCCCGTCCCCCAGAATATGTAGAATCAGCTCCCCGCCCATCCCGGCGGCGATCACCGTATCCGCCTCGCCCGGTTTCAGAGCCGCGACGCCGTCGCTAAGCCGCGTCTCGATCCGCCCGTTAAGACCGTACCTGCCGATATGCTCCCTGGCCCGGGCCAGCGGTCCTTCCCGCACGTCCATCGCCAGCGCATGCACGGCGATCCCCCGGCTCACAAGCGCGATCGGCACATACCCGTGATCGGTTCCTACATCAGCCACACTGCTGCCCGGAAGCACGAAGGAAACCACCGCCTCCAGCCTGTCCGAAAGTCTTATATCCAACCGCGATCCGTCCTTCCTGCGTCTTCCTTGTCCGGGACGCGTCCACGCCGTATCCTCTGCCGCCCGGGCCGCCTCACTCGTCCAGATAATCCTTCAGCTTCTTGCTGCGGCTGGGATGGCGAAGCTTCCGAAGCGCCTTCGCCTCGATCTGCCGGATCCGTTCCCTGGTCACGTTAAACTCCCGGCCGACCTCCTCCAGAGTTCTGGGTCTGCCGTCGTCCAGCCCAAAGCGAAGCTTTAACACCTTCTGCTCCCTGTCCGTCAGAGTCTCCAGCACCTCCAGAAGCTGCTCATGCAGCAGCGTATACGTCGCCGCGTCCACCGGAACCGCCACATGATCGTCCGGAAGGAAGTCCCCCAGGTGGCTGTCCTCCTCCTCTCCGATGGGCGTCTCCAGAGATACCGGCTCCTGGGAAATCTTCATGATCTCCCGCACCCGGTCCACCGGCATCTCCATCCGCTCCGCGATCTCCTCCGGCTGCGGCTCCCGCCCCAGCTCCTGCAGAAGCTGCCTGGACGTGCGGATCAGCCGGTTGATGGTCTCCACCATATGGACCGGGATCCGGATGGTCCTCGCCTGATCGGCGATCGCCCGCGTAATGGCCTGCCGGATCCACCAGGTCGCGTAGGTACTGAACTTATATCCCTTGGTATAATCGAATTTCTCCACGGCCTTGATCAGGCCCAGGTTCCCTTCCTGGATCAGATCCAGAAACTGCATGCCGCGCCCCACATAGCGCTTGGCAATGCTGACGACCAGACGCAGGTTTGCCTCCGCCAGCCGCTTCTTCGCCTCCTCGTCCCCCAGCTCGATCCGTTTGGCTACCTCGATCTCCTCTTCCATGGAAAGCAGCGGGATCTTGCCGATATCCTTCAGATACATGCGGACCGGATCCTCCGTCCCCACGCCCTCCGGCACCGACAGATCGATCTTCTCCAGGTCGATCTCTTCCTCGTTGTCCAGATCCATCTCCTCATCCAGGAACAGGTCCATATCCAGATCAAGACTGTCATCCCCACCCATATGGATCACATCCACCTGATTCGCATCCAGGAAGTCGTAGACCGCGTCCCATTTATCCGAATCCAGGTTGTCGCCGGCAAAAAAACTCTGAATCTCCTGGTTGTCCAGGGTATTCCGCTTCTTCCTGGCCTCCGCCAGGAGCTGCTGCAGCTTTTCCTCAAATCCCAATACCTTTTCGTCCATATGGTCCTACCTTTCCGCAGTCTGCATATAGTTTGGCCCTAATCAAGGGAAATATGCAGGGTCTTAAGCGCGCTCCGGGCCCTAATGATCTCCTGCAGCTGACCGATATCCGCGGCCGTCCTGCTGGCCTCATCCAGGCTGTTCTTGCGCACCTTTATCACCGTCTCCGAAAACGCTTTCTTCTGCTCCTCACTACCGAGAGAATCCTTCAGACTGGCATTGAAAAGCGCCGCCGCCTCCTTGTACTGTTCTTCATCGTTAATAAAATGATTCAGGATCTCCGCCGGCGACAGATTCCCGGCCTCAAGTCCGTCAAACACCATCTGCGCTACCTTGTGGTACAGCTCCTCCTTAAAATCGTCCGGCGTAACGATGCCGCGGATCTTGTCGTACAGCCGCGGATCCTCGATCAGCCAGGTAAGCAGAAGCCTCTGGGACTGCTTCGCGCCGTCCTCCTTCTCCCGTTTCCTCTGCCCCGGCCTTCGTACGCCGCCGTCTGACGCCGCGCCGTCCCTCCAGGCGTAGGGCGGGCCGTTTGGAGCACCGCTGCCCGCATCCCCGGGCGCCGGATTCTGCCGCGCCGCACCTCCATAACTGCCGTATCCGGCCGCCTGCCGGGATTCGGCCCAGGCCGGTCCCAGTCTCGCCGCCGTCCGGTTCACCAGCTGCTTCAGATCCTGATAATTGATGAACTGCTCCCTCGAGACCGCCTGTATGTAATTATCCCTCTCCAGGGCGTCGGAAAACTCCAGAAGCTTCTTCGCCACCGCCGTATAGAAGTTGGTCTTCTGCTCCGGATCCTCCAGATCGTAACCCCGCTTCAGCACATCGATCTCAAAAAGGAAGCTGTTCTTCGCCTCTGCGATCCGCTGCCGGAACGCGTCGGCGCCAAGGTTCTTAATGAATTCATCCGGGTCCTTATGGGGCTTCATGTTCAGCACCCTGCACGAGATCCCTACCTCCTTGAGGATCGGGATCGCCCGCATCGCCGCCTTCACGCCCGCGTCGTCGCTGTCATAGGTCAGGATCACCTGGCTGGTGTAGCGCTTCAGAAGCGCGGCGTGCTGGGTAGTGAACGCCGTTCCGAGGGACGCCACCGCATTGGTGAAGCCGGCCTGGTGCATGGCGATCACGTCCATATAGCCCTCGCAGATCAGGAAATACTTCTCCCTGGACGACTTCGCGAAGTTCAGCCCGTAAAGGTTCCGGCTCTTATCGAAAAGTTTCGTCTCCGGAGAATTCAGGTACTTGGGCTCCCCGTCTCCCATGACGCGTCCGCCGAAGCCGATGACCCGGTTGTTCGTGTCCATGATCGGGAACATGACCCGGTTCCAGAACTTGTCCCACGTCCCCCTCTCCGAAATGGTGAAAAGCCCCGATTCCTTCAGGATACCGTCGCCGTAGCCCTTCCCCTTCAGATACCGGTACAGATCGTCGCTGGTCTTGTTCGAATAGCCGAGTCCGAAATGCCGGATCGTATCGTCGCTCAGTCCCCGCTTCGTCAGGTACTCATAGCCGGTCCGGCCGTGCGGCTGCTTTAACTGGTAATGGAAGTAATTGGCCGCCAGCTTATTGATCTCCAGAAGCGTCATCTTAAGATCCGCCTGGGCCCGGGCTTCCTTCGACATCTCCTGCTTCGGAAGCTCGATCCCCGCCCGATCCGCCAGAACCTTCAGCGCCTCCGGGAAGGTATAATTCTCATATTGCATCAGGAAGGTAATGACATTCCCTCCCGCCCCGCAGCCAAAGCAGTAATACATCTGCTTGCCCGGAGAGACAGAAAAAGACGGGGATTTCTCATGGTGGAAGGGGCACAGCCCGAAATAACTGCTTCCCTTCTTCTGCAGCTTCACATATCCGGAGACGATATCCACGATGTCGTTCCTGGAGCGCACTTCCTCCACTACATCATCCGGATAATACATGAGAATCCCCCCCTTCGTGATTCGATCCTTTGCAATTCATTTCTTCACGCTTCGGTATTTCGTAATTCGTTTCCCTGTGTCTTGATTCCCTGCAATTCAGAACTCCGAAAATCCCGTGCCGGTTCTGCCTATTCTTCATGCAAAGCCACCGCAGAACGCCCTCCCTCTCAGGCTTTCCACGCCTTCGGAACGAACAGCTCCTCGAACCGGTCGATGGCGTAGCTGTCGCTCATCCCCGCGATATAGTCGCAGACCACCCGCGATTTCTTCTCCCCGCGCTCGCTCATCAGGCGCTGGTATTCATCGGGCAGCTCGTCCGCCCGGTCGATGTAATACCGGTACAGCGTCTCGATCAGCTGCTGCGCCTTCTTCTCCTCGCTCTTGGCCACGCTCCCGCTGTAAACATTCTCGAACATCCAGATGCGCAGCCCCTTCATGGCCTTCTCCACGTCAGGCGACATGAGGATGGCCGGCTTGTCCATGCTCTGGGCGATCACATCGTGGATCATATTGTTCAGACGGTCCCGCACACTGAAGCCCAATACCTCCGTGTATTCGCGCGGAAGATCCGCCTCCGTGAAGATCCTGGCACGGATGGCGTCGTCGATATCGTGATTAATATATGCAATCTTGTCCGACAGGCGGACGATACAGCCCTCCAGCGTCGACGGTCTACCTGACGTCCGGTGGTTTAAGATGCCGTCCCGCACCTCCTTCGTCAGGTTCAGGCCCTGTCCGTCCTTCTCCAGCACCTCCACCACACGGACGCTCTGGACTGCATGGACGAATCCGTCCTCGCAGATCTGGTTCAGCACATACTCGCCGGAATGCCCGAACGGCGTATGCCCCAGATCATGTCCCAGGGCGATGGCCTCCGTCAGGCTCTCATTCAGCCGCAGGGTTTTGGCGATGGTCCTGGCGATCTGCGACACCTCCAGCGTATGGGTCAGGCGCGTCCGGTAATGATCCCCCTCCGGCGCCAGAAACACCTGGGTCTTATGCTTCAGCCTGCGGAACGACTTGCAGTGCAGGATCCTGTCCCTGTCCCGCTGGTATTCCGGCCTCATATCGCAAAGCGGCTCCGGCCGGTCCCGGCCCTGGGTGTCCTGACTCAGAGCCGCATAAGGGCTCAGATACTTCGTTTCCAATTCCTCAAGCATCTCCCTGGCTGACATGACGGCACCCCCTGTTTTATGTATATTTCCCGTATCTTAGATTTACGACTCATAAAAACGCAGATACAGATATTGTATCACAAATTTCTCTATAACGCATCTATTTCGAAATAAAATATCTATAAACATCTATAAAATCCCCTGTTCCACGTCCGCGGGCAGCTCCTCCAGGCGCAGCAGCTGCACCCAGCGCTCCACAAGCCGCTCAGACGACCAGGAAGCGTTGGCCGGGCTGGTGGACGGCAGAAGGATGATCTCCCTTCCGCACTGCTTCTTCTGATAGAGCCCGTATAGACGCTCCGCTGTGGTTCCGTTGGCGTAGATCCTCTCGATGGGACTCTCCTTCAGGATCCGGCTGATATCCGTGGGCACCGCGTTCGTAATGCTGGCGTCGCTGGAGCCGGCGATATCGCAGGAGGCGATCACGTCCCACAGCGCGATGCGGCTGTCAAGAAGAAGCGCCGTCTTCTCACGGATCGTCTGCGGAACCTCCCTGCCTGTCACCGCCGCCAGCACCCTCCAGAAGCGGTTCTGCGGATGTCCGTAGAAGAATCCGTTCTCCCTCGACTTCACCGACGGGAAGGTCCCCAGGATCAGAATCCTGGAACGTCCGTCGTATACCGGCTCATACAGATGAACCTGATGGGCACGCTCCGCCATGACTGCCGCCTCCTTTCACATTGCTCGTCGCGAACCGGCGCGGTATAATTTCCGACGAGACACTTGAGATTATACCACTTTTCCCGCCAAAGCGCAACCCATTCTCGAACATTTGTTCTTATTTTCAAACCGGCAGACTGTCCCGCACGCAAAGTACGCCCCACCCCAGCTGCGGATTCGGCCAGGAGCGGTATCCCGGCAGCTGCCTGGCTCCCCGGATCAGATACGCCTTCAGCTTCTCCCCGTACAGAAACCGGTCGTTGCCTTCCACGATCCCCCACTGCATCAGAAGCGCGGCGCTCCCGCAGACGACAGGCGCAGCGAAGGAAGTCCCCGTCACCGTCCCATAACCCCCTCCGGCCACGGGAGCCGTGATCCTCACGCCGGGCGCCGCCAGCTCCGGCTTCACCCATTCTCCGATCCTTGTAAAACCCCGCCCGGAGAAATCCGCATACGTCTGGTACGCGCTGTCATACGCCCCCACGGACACCGCCGACCGCGCCGTGGAAGGGATCGTCAGCGTCGTGTCCGGCGTCGCCCCCAGAAATCCCGTGACCTGATTCAGCGCCGCGGACGAGGGAAGCCAGAGATCATACCTTCCCCGCACGATCCGCTTCGGCGTCAGACGGAATTTCCAGATGCCGCCGGTCAGATAATCTCCCCTTACGGGCATAAAGTCAAAATAAATCTCCTGCGCCATGGTATAAGGCGCCGGCTCCCCGTAATACAAAAGGATCCTGGTATTTTTGTGCTCCAGGGTCTGCGCTCCTGCCGCCGGAGGAAGCGGCCCCAGTTCTTCCCCGTCCGGCGCGATCAGGGAGATCCGCAGCTCATCCACATAATCCTTCCACAGCTGGACGCCGAACCCCGTCTCATATTCTGACACCGCCAGCTCCACCTCTACCGGATTCCTCCCCGTCAGGATACCCGCTATGTGCCCTCTTCCGGCGCCCTCGTTGCCGGTGCCGATCACGATAGACGACCGCCCCAGGGCCGCTGCCCCGTCAATATACGTCTCCAGAAGGCTGGTTCCGTCGTGGGAACCATAGGTATTTCCGAAGCTGAGATTCACGGCCAGCGGCGCCGACGCGGCCGACGCGTAGCGGACCACATAGTCCAGGGCGCGCATCAGTTCCGTCGTCTGCGGAAACCCCATCGGATCGCTCACGCCCAGCTTCACCACCAGAAGCTCGCTCTCATAGGCCACTCCCCGGTACCGTCCCCCGCTCTCCCGGCCGTTTCCCGCCAGGATGCCGGCCACCGCCGTCCCGTGGCCGCTGATATCCCACGAGGGCACTAAATGACCCGCCTCCTCACGGCTTCCTGCCGCCAGCGCCGCATTGATCTCCTCCCTTGTGAACACCTTCCCGATCGTCTGATCCCACAAAAGCGCGATCCGCGTGCTCCCGTCCTCATTGCGGAAGTCATCATGGAAATAATCGATCCCTGAATCGATCACAGCCGCCAGTACGCCCTTCCCCGTCAGATCCGGCGCCGAAACGCTGCCCGGCACCTGTACGGAAGAGATGCAGGATGCGGATCTGGCCTCCCCGACAGCGAAATACAGTCTTTTCGGCTTTTCCACGTACTCGATCCAGGGATAATCAGAGACAGCCCCCACCAGAGATTCCGGCACGGTCAGAATCGAATAATTATTGAGAAGAGAGATCACCTCCACCTTTCCGCCGCGTCCCTCGAGTTCCGCGATCAGACCGTCAAGAGGCCCGCTGTGCTTCACGATCAGCTCCCAGGTCCGCTCCGCACCATTATACCCCGACGCCAGATCCGCTGACCGCGCCCTCTCCTCCGCCGTAGCCGCGAGAGCCAGATTCAGAAGATTCTCCAGTTTCTGATTCTGCATAATTCCTCCCATGATTTTCTCACGGATATCGTATGCGACCGGAAAACGCCGTCAGAACCACATTCCCGTGATTGACTTTTTCTCATCCCGGTATTATGATTCTATCGTGACAAATTCCTGTAAAGAAGGGCGAGAAACCATGGGTACGATCATCAATGTGGCTGCCGTGATCCTGGGCGGAATCCTGGGTAAATTCCTGAACGCCGGCGCGGTGAAACGATACGAAGACTCTCTGATGCACGCGCTCGGACTTTGCACGCTGTTCATCGGGATCGGCGGCGTACTCTCCGGGATGCTGACATACACGGACGGCGTGTTCGGAACGCGCGGAACGATGCTGATCATATTTTCCATGGTGCCCGGAACGCTTGTGGGCGAACTGCTCCATATCGAAGATCATCTGACAAGCTTCGGAGAGCGCATCAGGAAAGCGGTCAAAGCCAATAACGACACGAAATTCGTGGACAGCTTTATGGCCAATACCCTCGTCATCTGCGTCGGCGCGATGGCGATCATCGGAGCCATGGAAGACGGTCTGAGCGGCGACTTCTCCATGCTCGCGGCGAAAGCCGCTCTCGACTGCGTGATCACCCTGATCTTCGTCTCCACCATGGGGATCGGCGCAATGTTCGCCGCCATCCCGCTGGGACTCTATCAGGGAAGCATCACCCTGCTCGCCCATGCGATCTCCCCCTTCCTCACCGACGCGCTGATCGGAGATCTGTCCCTGATCGGTTCCGTTCTGATCACCGGCGTAGCCATTAACCTGATCTTCAGCAAGGGGATCCGGCTGGCCAATATGCTGCCCGCCATCCTGGGGCCGGTGATCTACCACCTGATCCTTTTGCCCCTGCTTTAAATCCAGGGCTTTCGGCGGGCTTTTCTTTACATTTTTCCCGAACTGTGCTACGATGAACGCAGCAGCCAACCGATCTGCATCCTGTCTGTCTCCTGCGTATCCGTGCTGCGAAAGGAGCCTGTCGGCAATATGAAAACCATTGAGAAAATGTATCAGGAACGCCATCTCCCGCCTGTCTGGGACGATGCCGAAGAGACCTGGGAGGATCGCAGACGCGCGATCCTGCAGCTACTGTGCGAGAACGAATACGGCTTTCTGCCCAGGACGCACGACAACCTTACTTGGCGGACCGTAACGGAGGATCCGGGCTTTTGCGCGGGCAAGGTGACGCTGCGCAAGGTCATGCTTACCGCCGGCTTCGGAAAAGACAGCTTTTCTTTCCCGATCTATGCCTCCATCCCGAACCGGTCAGGCAAACATCCCTTTTTCGTATTTATCAATTTCGACGACCATGTTCCCAGCCTGCTGATGCCGGCAGAGGAGATCTGCGACCGCAGCTATGCGGTGATCTCGTTTTGTTACAGCGACGTATCCGCAGATCGGTCCCCGGCGGACAGCGAGGACGACCGGGCGGATTTAAGCGAGATCCTTTTCCGCGGCGTCCGAAAAGAACGCAGTCACTGCGGGAAAATCGCCATGTGGGCCTGGGCGGCGTCGCGGGCGTTGGATTACGCGGAAAGCCTGGACTGTCTGGAGCTTAGCCACGCGGTCGTGGCCGGTCACTCCCGCCTTGGAAAAGCCTCATTGCTTGCAGGCGCCCTGGATGACCGGTTTGCCTGCACGGTATCCAACGACTCGGGCGGCAGCGGAGCCGCGCTCTCCCGCGGGAATCGCGGGGAAACCATCAAAAACATCACAGAACAGTTCGGATACTGGTTTTGCGACAAGTATCAGGAATACGCAGACAAGGTAGAAGACATGCCGTTCGACCAGCATTTTCTGCTCGCGGCGATGGCGCCGCGGATGGTCTATGTAGCAAGCGCAGCGGAAGACGCATGGGCCGACCCGGTCTCGGAGTTTTTATCCTGCGCCGCCGCTAGCACAGTATATGAAAAAATGGGTCTGAAGGGGCTGGAGACTCCCGACCGTCTGCCGGAGCCTGGCACATGCCTCCATGACGGAAGAATCGGCTATCACATGCGCGGCGGAACACATTTCTTCAGCCGCGAAGACTGGAACAAGATCATGGATTATCTGGATAACCTATGGTGTGTACACGCACCTGTTGACAGTCCCCTTTCCGTAAAGTAATATTATCTCACACATTTCAGCGGCTTTTCTGAAGGGAGGTATCATTATGCTTCGGTTGCAGGAGGGAATCATCACAATCCAGGAAGCGGTCTCCGTACGTCTCTGCCTGGCTTTTCTGTTTCTGTTCGGAAACGATTTTGATGAACAAAGTATCGACAAGTTCCTGATGGCGGCGCCGGATATCCGCTGCAGCTTTGTACGCAGCGAGCACAGGGACATGGTGCGGGAGCGCCTGATGGCGATCAGCAGCTGCCTGCGGGATTGGAATTACGCGTATACATTCGATTCCTTCAGCGAGTTTCTGATCGTTCAGGTCATGAGACGCTTAAAACCCCTGGAACCGGAATGGCGAACCTTCACTCAAAACGTCGCCTTCCCAAAGCTGTGGGAAAGCTGCGTCGACTACGCCGCGGAGATCAACGGCAGCGAAGACGAGGACGACGAGCTGGCCTCCGACGACGACGGAGAAGAGCTGTACCAGGCCATCATGGATCTGTATCCGCTGACCGACAGCTACAAGTGGTACTTCGATATCGTATTCTGGGATACGGACTTTGAATTCTACAAAGGCTGGCCCCAAAAGCACAGAGTCGCGGTCACCGACTTCGAAATCACGAAATTCACGCTGGAGGGCGACTTTGTCTAGACTTAAGGTGTTTGACGTATTTAAAAAACCCCGGTTCGGCAACGGAAAAGCTGCCGGACCGGGGTTTTTGATTTTCTTCCTGTTCGCGGCCTCGTTTCTCTCCGCGTTCTTCTCCGCGCTTCTCCCCATCCAGTACCAGATCATCGATCGCCTTGCACATACGCGTCTCCTCCCTTTTTCTTCAGCCAGCAACAATATGGTACTATAACATTGCCCCTCTACACTTTCCATTCATCATCAAAATCCGTAACATTGAGAAGATGTTGCTGATCTCCCAGGAAGTCCATAAATAGATCACCTGGTTTGTCCTTGAACTGCTAACTTCGCTGTCTTTATT
>CANQME010000099.1 GCA_947624815.1 uncultured Lachnospiraceae bacterium
CAAGTGGGAGGGACATCCCCCGACATTACCACAATATTTAGGAGGTGCCTGATTATGGCAAAGAAAGTAACTGGTTATATCAAATTACAGATCCCGGCCGGCAAGGCGACGCCTGCTCCGCCCGTAGGTCCCGCTCTGGGCCAGCACGGTGTGAACATCGTGCAGTTTACGAAGGAGTTCAACGCGAGAACCGCCGATCAGGGCGACCTGATCATCCCGGTCGTTATCACGGTCTATGCGGACAGAAGCTTCAGCTTCATCACCAAGACCCCGCCGGCAGCC
Source organism: uncultured Lachnospiraceae bacterium (assembly GCA_947624815.1). Classification (GTDB taxonomy): domain Bacteria; phylum Bacillota; class Clostridia; order Lachnospirales; family Lachnospiraceae; genus UBA3402. The sequence goes on from CANQME010000099.1 coordinate 283, forward strand.
GTTCTGCTGAAGAAGGCCTGCAACATCAAGTCCGGTTCCGGTACGCCCAACAAGACCAAGGTGGCGACCATCTCGAAGGAAGAGGTCCGCAAAATCGCGGAGCTCAAGATGCCGGATCTGAACGCAGCCAGCGTAGAAGCGGCCATGAGCATGATCGCCGGAACCGCAAGGAGCATGGGAATCACGGTGGAATAATTTTCTTAGCGAGCACGCTCTCATAGAGAGCGCGCGAGGTTAGAAAATTATCCGTTCGGCGACCAAAGGGAGCTGAACTTCCCTGCACGCGAAGCGTGTTGTTTCTTAGCGAGCACGCTCTCGCAGAGAGCTGAACATCTTTAAACGCGCCGCAGGCGCGGAAACAATCATGTAGTTACCCGTGGGAGGGCAATCCCCGACAATACCACAAGGAGGTTTATAGATATGAAAAGAGGAAAAAGATATGCAGAGGCCGCGAAGCTGGTAGACCGCATGACGCAGTACGATACTGCCGATGCGATCGCTCTGGTGAAGAAGACGGCTGTTGCCAAATTTGACGAGACTGTCGAAGTACATTTAAGAACAGGCTGCGACGGACGTCACGCTGACCAGCAGGTCCGCGGCGCCGTAGTGCTGCCTCACGGAACGGGCAAGACCGTCCGCATTCTGGTATTCGCCAAGGGCGCCAAGATCGACGAGGCGCAGGCTGCCGGCGCCGACTATGTAGGCGGCGAGGAGCTGATTCCGAAGATCCAGAAGGAAGGCTGGCTTGATTTCGACGTCGTCGTGGCAACTCCCGACATGATGGGCGTGGTTGGCCGTCTGGGCCGTATCCTTGGTCCGAAGGGCCTGATGCCGAACCCGAAAGCCGGAACCGTCACCATGGACGTGACCAAAGCTGTCAATGATATTAAAGCCGGTAAAGTTGAATACCGTCTTGACAAGACCAACATCATCCATGTGCCAGTGGGGAAAGCTTCTTTTACCGAGGAGCAGTTGGCGGACAACTTCCAGTCGCTTATGGACGCCATCCTGAAGGCGAGACCTGCCGCACTCAAAGGCCAGTTCATTAAGAGCGCTACCCTTACCACGACGATGGGCCCGGGCATCCGCCTGAACGTAGCCAAGTTTATGGGTTAAGTCTCACTTTCCGGTTGACAGTCCGGATATAGATATGATATAGTAAGAAAAGTATTGAAAGCCGAAGACAGCAGGTGCCGCGAGGCATAAGTTGAGAACGCCTGCCGAGGACTGATACTTCACGCAAGTGTATGTTACGGGCCGCTCTGTCTTTGGATGGGGCGGCTTTTTTCGACCTCTCAATACTTCTTAATAAAACAAGGAGGTAAACCATTCATGGCAAAAGTGGAATTGAAACAGCCAGTCGTGGAGGAGATCGCCAGCGCGCTGGACGGCGCCCAGACCGCGGTTCTGGTAGACTATCGCGGCCTGACCGTGGAGCAGGACACGCAGCTGCGCAAACAGCTTCGTGAGGCCGGCATCACCTACAAGGTCTACAAGAACACCATGATCCGCTTCGCAGCGAAGGGAACGCCCTTTGAAGCGCTGGATCCGGTTCTGGAAGGCCCGACGGCTATGGCAGTGTCCAAGACAGACGCGACCGCTCCCGCCAGGATCCTTGCCGAATTCAGCAAGAAGAATCCTGCTCTGGAGATCAAGGGCGGCGTTGTGGAAGGAGATTACTACGACGCCAAGGGCATGCAGGCAATCGCCGCAGTACCTGCCCGCGAAGTCCTGCTGGGCCGTCTGTTCGGCAGCATGAAGTCCCCGATCAGCAATCTGGCCCGCGTTCTGAACCAGATCGCCGAGAAGGACAGCGCACCCGCCGCTGCGACAGAGGCATAAATTTCTTAGCGAGCACGCTCTCGCAGAGAGCGCGCGAGGTTAGAAATTTAGCCGTTCGGCGACCAAAGGGAGCTGAACCTCCCTGCACGCGAAGCGTGATGTTTCTTAGCGAGCACGCTCCCGCAGAGAGCGCGCGAGGTTAGAATTTAGTAACTAATTTAGTCTTTAAGAAAATAATAATGGAGGATATCAAAATGGCAAAGTTAACAACTGCTGAGTTTATCGAAGCGATCAAAGAGTTATCTGTTCTGGAACTGAACGAGCTGGTAAAGGCCTGTGAGGAAGAGTTCGGCGTATCTGCAGCGGCAGGCGTTGTCGTAGCGGCAGCAGGCGGCCCGGCGGCTGAGGAAGTCGAGGAGAAGACCGAGTTTGATGTTGAGCTGACCGAGGTTGGCCCGAACAAGGTTAAGGTAATCAAGGTTGTCCGCGAAGCGACCGGACTTGGCCTGAAGGAAGCCAAGGACGTCGTCGACAGCGCTCCGAAGGCTGTGAAGACCGGCGTTTCCAAGGAAGAGGCCGAGGATCTGAAGACCAAGCTGGAGGCCGAGGGCGCGAAGGTTACTCTGAAGTAATTACGCGTTCATCCGACGGATATTCAGAACGAAATGTGCTCCCGGAGTCTTCAGGACTTCGGGAGCTTCCATGTGAAGCATTTTTTAAAACAAAACACATCTTGCCGGCACAATTCATTCCCGGCGGAGCGAGTCTTCTGAACAGCCCCCGAAAACCACGTAAAAAGGCAGTTTTTTCCGAATTTTCCGAAATTATTGAAATGGCGGCAGGCTCTTGACAGAAGAAAAAATTTATGATATTGTCAAACTGTATTTTGAATGATCTATTGATTCACATATTTTTGTAAGTCAGTTAGCCGTTCAACTGTTTTACAAAAATATGTGAATTTTTTTCAGGAGAAATGCGCACTATTTGATAGGAGGTGTACCGGTATGAACAAGGGTACAGTAAAGTGGTTCAATGCAACGAAGGGTTATGGTTTCATCACCAACGATGAGACCGGCGAGGAAGTGTTCGTGCATTTCTCCGGCATTGTAGCGGACGGCTACAAGACTCTGGAAGATGGCCAGAAGGTTACTTTCGACATGGCCGAGGGCAACCGCGGTATGCAGGCGGTTAACGTCAAGGCGATCTGATCCGGACATAAGAACGTGATTCCGAAGAGGCGTACTCCGTGGGGGGGACGCCTCTTGTTCTTTTTAACGCGCTTTCCGCATATACATATTACGACGGAATTGCGGCCGGGGGTGTCTGCGATCATGCGGAAATGGGAGATCAGCCGAAGGCTGGCGGTATGGTTCTGGGGAATCCTGGCCCTTCTTTTGTCGGCGGAATTCTACGGCGGACTCGGCGGATCCGCGCGAGCTCTGTACCGTCCGGCAGCTGCGGAAGACACAGGCGCAGAGAGCGCATCCTGCGCCGGTGCTGCGGCCATGAAAGGCGGGGATTGCTCCTGCAGCGCCGGTACAGAGCGTACAGCCCGCTTAGAAAGCTCCGGCGCCATTGCCCTCACATTCGACGACGGCCCACATGCGGTCTGCACGCCCCGTCTGTTGGACGGGCTGAAGGAGCGCGGTGTGAAGGCTTCCTTCTTTCTGATCGGTCAGAATATCGACGGAAATGAAGAAATCGTCCTGCGGATGCAGAAGGAAGGACATCTGATCGGCAACCACAGCCAGAATCATATGCAGCTGACGGCGGAAAGCGCCCGGGCCGCCTGCGAACAGATCGAATACACCAACCAAAAGATCGAGGCCATCACCGGCTCCGCACCCGGATACATCCGCCCGCCCTACGGCTCCTGGAGCGAGGAGCTGAGCCTTCTGGTTCCCATGAGCGTGGCGCTGTGGAACCTGGATCCGCTGGACTGGAAATACCAGGACAAAGACACCGTCGTCCGTTATGTGACGGAGCGGGCCGAAGACGGAAGCATCATCCTCCTGCATGACATTTACGGCACTTCCGTGGACGCCGCACTGGAAATTATCGATATACTTTCGCAAAATGGCTATGAATTTGTCACAGTTGACGAACTTCTTATTGAATAAATGTGCAAAATTAACTCTTTCCTTTTGGAAAGAAATGAGATATAATGATTGAGTATCGTGAGTCTTATTCATTTCGTTATTCGCAGATTCGTAACAGAACCCCTGGATGAAATAGGAACTGATAGAGAAGGAGAGTAAAACATGCGCGAAAAACTTGAGACATTACCATTGACTGAACTGAAAGCGATTGCCAAACACCAGGGCATGAAGGGCATCAGTACGATGAGGAAAAGCGATCTGATCGATCTTCTGTGTGCGAAAGCGAAGGAGCTGGAGATGGAAGCCCAGGCCGCGGCAGACGGCGGACAGGCCTCCTCCGGAACGGAAGGCCGCGCGGTGCCGGATATGGCGGGGAACTCATCATATGAGGAAGCGGCGGCCCAGACAGCGGACGGATCTGCTCCGGCCGCGCAGGAGAGTGAACAGGCATCAGCGGAGCATACGAGGAATCCGATGCGTTCCGCATCCTATCGCGGCGATGCCGCGCGTGATAATTACCGAAGGAACGACGGACAGAACCGGCAGCAGAGGCCGGGCCGGCCGTCTTACAATAACAACCGGCAGCCCTATGGGTACGGCGCCGCGGCCAACCGGACGGATACCCGTATCGCGACGAATGTGAACCGGCCTGCAGGGACCAGACCGGCTGCGGCTGCGCCCTCCGGCACAGGAACCGAGACGGCCAGACCGGCTGCGGCCGCGGGCATGGGAACGGCTCCGGCCAGACCGGCGCCCCAGACGGCGCCCGGAACCGATGTGCCGAGATATACCCAGCCGCAGGAGACAGTGCCGGCAGAGCCGGTGATCAGGGTCGAAGGCCCCAGGGTTTCGGCGGCCAGCATCACGCCTCAGATCCAGGCCCAGTTCCCGGATCAGACGGTCCAGGACATTATCGAGCTGGACAGCGGGATCGAGGCCAACGGCATCCTGGAGGTTATGCCCGACGGTTTCGGTTTCATCCGGTGCGAGAACTTCCTGCCGGGCGAGAACGACGTCTATGTGGCCCCGTCCCAGATCCGCCGCTTTAACCTGAAGACCGGCGATATCCTGGTCGGCAGCCGCCGGATCAAGACCGCTTCCGAGAAGTTCGCGGCGCTTCTGTATGTGAGATCCGTGAACGGGTATCCGCCGTCCGTGCTGGAAACCCGTCCCAGCTTTGAGAAGCTGACCCCCATCTTCCCCAACGAGCGTCTTCATATGGAGACGCCGGGCAGACCCAATTCCACCGCCATGCGGGTGCTGGATCTGCTGGCTCCCATCGGAAAGGGGCAGCGCGGTATGATCGTTTCGCCGCCCAAGGCCGGCAAGACGACGCTGCTGAAGCAGGTGGCGCAGGCGATCACCACCAATCATCCGGACATGCATCTGATCATTCTGCTGATCGACGAGCGTCCCGAGGAAGTCACCGATATCCGGGAGTCGGTGGTCGGTAAGAACGTGGAGGTCATTTATTCCACGTTTGACGAGCTTCCGGAGCGTCATAAGAGAGTGTCGGAGATGGTCGTGGAGCGGGCCCGCCGTCTGGTCGAGCACGGCCGCGACGTGATCATTCTCCTGGACAGCATTACAAGGCTTGCGCGCGCCTATAATATCGTGGTTCCGCCCAGCGGCCGTACGCTTTCCGGCGGTATGGACCCGGCGGCTCTGCATATGCCGAAGCGCTTCTTCGGTGCGGCCCGCAACATGCGGGAGGGCGGCAGCCTGACGATCCTGGCCACGGCCCTTGTGAATACCGGCAGCCGTATGGACGACGTGGTCTACGAGGAATTCAAGGGAACCGGCAACATGGAGCTGGTTCTGGACCGGAAGCTTTCGGAGAAGCGGATCTTCCCGGCCATCGATATCCTGAAATCCGGCACCCGCAACGACCATCTGCTTCTCACCCGCGAGGAACAGGATGCGGTGGAGATCATCCACAAGGCCACGAACGGACTGAAGGCGGAGGAATCGGTGGAGCGGCTTCTGGATCAGTTCGCCAAGACCAGGACCAACCGGGAGCTGATCGACTATATCCGGCGGATGCGGTTCATCTGACCGGCAGATAAAAATTTTTCATTTCCAGTTTTTCTGCTTGCATAATTATGGTTTCTGTGCTATACTAAGTAGGCTGTTCCGCAGAAGCAGGAAGCGAATTCGTTCGTTCTTCTCTGCGATACGGATGTAGAAAAGTGATTTTCATATCACGATTGCATAGAAGAATAGATATGAGAGGTGATTAAGATGAAGGAAGGAATCCATCCGAAGTATTATCAGGCCAAAGTTACCTGCAACTGTGGGAATGAGTTTGTGACAGGTTCCACGAAGCCGGAGATCCACGTAGAAGTGTGCTCCAAGTGCCATTCATTCTATACAGGCCAGCAGAAGGCCGCCGCAGCCCGCGGACGTATCGATAAGTTCAACCGTAAGTACGGTCTGGGCGCGGCTAATTAGCCAAAGGACAGAGAACAGGGTTGAGGCTGAGTGGAATTCCACTGGGTCTCACCCTGTTTTTGTGTATACAGGTTTCCCGCAGAGAAGGTCTGCGGCTGTCCGTACCGGCAGGACCGGCGGCGTACGTCCGCGCAGGTGCCGGCACGGGAGAAGGAGGAACGGAAACGAATGAAATATTCCGGAATCGGCGGCCAGGCCGTCATTGAAGGAATTATGATGAAGAATCATGACGATTACGCGGTGGCGGTGCGCAGGCCGGACGGCGGGATCGAGGTTGTAAAGGGCACCTACGTAAGCATCACCGAGAAGGTGAAGCTTCTGTCCCTGCCGTTTATCCGCGGGATCTTCCAGTTCGCGGATTCCCTGATCCTGGGTATGCGGTCGCTGACACTGTCGGCCGGCTTCTTCGAGGACGACGAGACGGAGGAGGAGCCGGGCCGGTTCGAACAGTGGCTGGATAAGGTCTTCGGGGAGAAGCTGGAGAAGTATCTGATGCCGGCGGTCATGGCATTCTCCGTGATTGCGGCGGTGCTGATCTTCATGGTGCTTCCGCTGGGGATCAGCCGGCTTCTGCGGCCGGTCGTGCCGTCGGATATGCTGATGACGTTTATCGAGGGCGTGCTGCGCCTGGCGATCTTTATCATTTATATCAAGCTGATCTCGAATATGGAAGACATCCGCCGCACCTATATGTACCACGGCGCCGAGCACAAGTGCATCAACTGCGTCGAGCACGGCATGGAGCTGAATGTGGACAATGTCCGCGCCAGCTCCAGACAGCACAAGCGCTGCGGCACCAGCTTCCTGATCATCGTCATGCTGATCAGCATTGTGGTGCTGATGATGGTCCGGGTGGACGGCTTCCTGATGAAGGTCGTCAGCCGGATCGTCCTGATCCCGGTCATCGCGGGGATTTCCTATGAATTCCTCCGTCTGGCCGGCCGGAGCGACAACCGTGTTGTGAATTTCCTGAGCAAGCCGGGTCTGTGGATGCAGGGGATGACCACCAGCGAGCCTGACGACAGCATGATCGAGGTGGCTATCGCCGCCGTGGAGGCGGTGTTTGACTGGCGCGCGTATCTGAAGGAGAATTTTGGTTGGATAGGAGAATGACGGCGCTTCGCGCTCTGGAAGAAGAAGGCGCGCGGCTTCTGGAGGCCGCGGGAATCGAGGAAGCGCGGCTGGACGCCCACAGGCTTTTGCTGGCGGCGTTTCAGCTGGATGAGACCCATTATCTGCTGAACCGGTCGGGGCCGGCGGAAGAGCCCGGAGACGGACGGTACCGGGAGATGATCGGCCTGCGGGCCGCACGGATCCCGCTGCAGCAGATCCTGGGGCAGCAGGAGTTCATGGGCCTGACCTTTCAGGTCGACCGACACGTACTGATCCCGCGCCAGGATACGGAGACGCTGGTGGAGCTGGTGCTTGCCGAGCAGACGGATCCGCGGAAACGGGTGCTGGATCTGTGTACCGGCTCCGGCTGCATCGCCGTCAGTCTGGCGGTGAAGGGCGGTTATACGGACGTAACGGCTTCGGATCTGTCGGCGGAGGCGCTGAAGGTGGCGGAACGAAACGCGGAGGCGCTTCTGGCGGGAGAGAGAAGGATCTTTTCCGGCGGAGAAGGCAGCGGAGACGGAAGCGGAGAGGTTGGCGCGGCCCCGGGAAGCTTCCGCTTGTACCGGGGCGATCTGTTTGACGCTCTGCCGGAGGGCGAGCGCTACGATATCATTGTATCCAATCCGCCGTATATCCCTTCCGCCGTGATCGGGGGCCTTCAGCCGGAGGTCCGGGATCATGAGCCGCGGATGGCGCTGGATGGCTCGGAGGACGGGCTTATATTTTACCGGCGGATCGCTGCCGGAGCGCCGGACCGGCTGAATCCGGGCGGCGCGGTCTATCTGGAGATCGGATGCGACCAGGCGGAGGCGGTGAGCGCGCTGTTAGAGACGGAAGGATTTACCGATATTCAGGTGTTTAAGGATCTGCCCGGCCTGGACCGCGTGGTGCGGGCGAGGCGGAACAGGGAGCTTCCCGGATGGGAACGGTCCTGCGCCGCCGTACGGCAGTGAGAAGCAAGGAGGAATTGCCATGTTTGACCGTTTAGACGACATTCTGATCCGCTATGAGGAGCTGATGCAGGAGCTGAACAGCCCCTCCGTCACGGAAGACCAGAACCGGTTCCGGAAGCTGATGAAGGAACAGGCGGATCTGGCTCCTCTGGTGGATACCTATAAGGAATACAAGAAGGCGAACCAGGACGCGACAGACAGCCTGGCGCTTCTGGAGGAAGAGAACGACGAGGAGATGCGCGAGCTGGCCAAGGAGGAGCTGTCCGACGCCAGGGGACGTATTACCGGACTGGAGCAGAAGCTGAAGGTCCTGCTTCTGCCTAAGGATCCCAACGACGATAAGAATATCATCCTGGAGATCCGCGCGGGCGCCGGCGGCGAGGAGGCCGCGCTGTTCGCGGCGGAGCTTTACCGGATGTATGTGAACTACGCGGAGAGCAACCGCTGGAAGGTGGAGATGGTCAGCGTCAATGAGAGCGGGATCGGCGGCTTCAAGGAAGTGGTGGCCATGATCACCGGCAAGGGCGCCTATTCCAGGCTCAAGTACGAAAGCGGCGTCCACCGCGTCCAGCGCGTTCCGGAGACGGAGAGCGGCGGGCGCATTCACACATCCACGGCTACGGTGGCCGTTATGCCCGAAGCGGAAGAGGTGGATGTGCAGATCGATATGAAGGACTGCCGCATCGACGTGATGCGCGCTTCCGGCAACGGCGGCCAGTGCGTGAACACGACCGACTCCGCCGTCCGCCTGACCCATATTCCCACCGGGATCGTGATCTACAGCCAGACGGAGAAATCCCAGCTGCAGAACAAGGAGAAGGCGTTTCGGCTGCTCCGTTCCAAGCTCTACGACATGGAGCTGGAGAAACGGCAGAATTCGGAGGCGGAGGAACGCCGCAGCCAGATCGGCACCGGCGACCGTTCCGAGAAGATCCGAACCTATAACTTCCCCCAGGGCCGCGTCACCGATCACCGGATCAAGCTGACCCTGTACCGGATCGATTCCATCATGGACGGCGATATCCAGGAGCTGATCGACAGTCTGACGGCCGCGGATCAGGCCGCGCGTCTGGCGAAGATGGGCGAGGTCGCATGAACCGGCTTTGAGGCTCTTCAGCGGTTTTCGGCGATCCTTTGCGCGAAGCCGCAGCCGGAGCTTCAGCCAACGGATCTTAAGCTAACGGAGCTTCGGAATAAAAAGCTAACGGAGCTTCGGAATAAAAATCTTGCCAGATAATTGCAATTATGCTATAATGTGAAAACGCGGCCGCCATTGGTTCAGAGAGCGCGGCGGTACGCAGAGAAAGAAAAGGGATGATGAAAGATGGGGTTGGCCCGGTGAGCAAAGCGAAGCTGAACATTATCAGAAAATATAGCGTGATCTACCGACTGTGCGGACTGGTGTGAGTATTCTGACAGAAACGACAGGTTCACGATTTGAAGAAGAAACACAGCCAGAACGGACGGACGCGCGGATGCGGAACGTCCGGAACACAAGAAGGAGGATCCAATCATGTTAAATTATAAGAGATATAAACACGTACCTGCAGTAGACTATCCCCAGCGCCAGTGGCCGAACCGGATGATCGAGAAGGCCCCGATCTGGTGCAGCGTCGATCTCCGCGACGGCAACCAGGCTCTGATCGAGCCCATGGTGGTCGAGGAGAAGATCGAATTCTTCAATATGCTGGTGAAGCTGGGCTTTAAAGAGATCGAGGTCGGATTCCCGGCTGCGTCCCAGATCGAGTATGATTTCCTGCGCCAGCTGGTGGAGCGGAAGCTGATCCCGGACGACGTTCGCATCCAGGTGCTGGTGCAGTGCCGCGAGCATCTGCTGAAGCGTACCTTTGAAGCCATTGAAGGCATTAAGAAGGTCATTTTCCATATCTACAATTCCACCTCCACGCTGCAGCGCGATGTGGTGTTCCATAAGGATAAGGACGAGATCAAGAAGATCGCCACCGACGCCACCGAGATGGTGCGCCAGTACGCCGAGAAGTATGAAGGAGATCTGCTTTTAGAGTATTCCCCGGAGAGCTTTACCGGCACCGAGCTGGATTATGCACTGGAGGTCTGCGAGGCGGTCATGGATACGTGGGGTATGGCGACTCCCGAGCGGCCGATCATTTTCAATCTGCCCTCCACCGTCGAGATGACCACGCCGAACGTCTACGCGGATCAGATCGAGTGGATGAGCACCCATTTTAAGAACCGCGACAGCATCGTGTTAAGCCTGCATCCCCATAACGACCGGGGAACCGGCGTGGCGGCCACGGAGCTGGCCCTGATGGCCGGTGCGGACCGGGTAGAGGGGACGCTTTTCGGCAACGGCGAGCGCACCGGCAATGTGGATATCCTGACGCTGGCCTACAACATGTTCTCCCAGGGCATCGATCCGAAGCTGGAGCTGGAGGACGTGCGGGCCATCGCCGAGGTTTATGAGCGCTGCACGAAGATGACCATCGATCCCAGACATCCCTACGCCGGCAAGCTGGTGTTCACCGCTTTCTCCGGCTCCCATCAGGATGCGATCAACAAGGGCATGCAGGCGCTCAAGGAGCGGGGCGGCGACTACTGGGAGGTTCCCTACCTGCCCATCGACCCTTCCGACATCGGCCGCGTCTACGAGCCGATCGTTCGGATCAACAGCCAGTCCGGCAAGGGCGGCGTCGCGTTCGTCATGGATACCTTCTATGGCTTTAAGCTGCCCAAGGGCATGCATAAGGAGTTCGCGGACGTGATCCAGAAGATCTCCGAGAAGCAGGGCGAGGTGGCCCCGGAGCAGATCATGGAAGAGTTCCGCGCCAATTACACCGAGCGCAAGGAGCCCATGCATTTCCGCAAGTGCCAGATTCACGACGCGGAGCTGGAGGACGGAAGCTTCGCGACCCTGGTCACCGTCACCTACACCAACCACGGCATCGAGAAGGTGTTCGAGGGCGTGGGCAACGGCCCTATCGACGCGATGAAGAACGGCCTTGAGAAGGAGCTCGGCATCGAGATCAAGGTGCTCGATTACAATGAGCACGCCCTGACCTCCGGTTCCGGCGCTCAGGCCGCCTCCTATATCCATATGATGGATGTGAAGACCGGCAAGGCCACCTACGGCGTCGGCATCAGCTCCAACATCACCCGTTCCTCCCTGCGCGGCATCTTCAGCGCGGTGAACCGGCTGTTCTACTAGAGAATCCGGAATCAGACCGGGCATATCGGATATCGGACATAAAAAAGGCATCTGCCTCTGTGATGGAGGTCAGATGCCTTTTCGATTCAGATGTTATCGGGAGGTGCCCGGACCGCCGGTCATTCCCGGACTCAGAGACCCGTTATAGCCGGAGGTCGGCGAAGCGCTGGGCGCTGAATTGGTGGAATTACCGGAGCTGCCCAGTGGGCCGGAGCTGCTGCCGGTGTAGGAACCGGGGCCTCCGCTGGCTACCACGCCGCCCGAAGAGGAGCCGGGGCCGCCGCTTACGACGCCGCTTGTCGAGGTGCCGGGGCCGCCGGTCACGGTGTTGTTATTCACATAATAAGCGCCGTTGGCGTTAAAGGAATAACTGATGCCGTCGATGACCTTGCTTGTATTCGCAAGCATCTTTCCTCCGTTTGACGGATCCAGATAATAGTAGGTTCCGTTCAGGTTCAGCCATCCGGTATACAGATGCCCTGACGTATCGAAATAGTAATAGGAGTTGTCGATCAGACCCCAGCCGATGGTCATGTAGCCGCTGCCGGGCGTCATATAATAGCGTCCGCCGTTGGAATCGTTCAGCCATCCGGTCAGCATCTTCCCGTCGGTATTCAGGTAATAATACTTGCCGTCCACCTGCTGCCATCCGGTCAGCATCTTCGCGTCGCTGCCGAAGAGGTACCATTCATTGTTGATCTGCTTCCAGCCGATGGCCACCTGGCCGCTGTTCGGATCCGCGTAATACCAGGAGTTGTCCATCTGCCACCAGGACTTGCGCATGGCGCCGCTGTCCTTCATGTACCGGTAAACGTCGCCGATCTTCAGCCACCCGGTGATCATCCGTCCGTCCTCGAACAGATAATAGAAATCGCCGTTGTCGATGATCCAGTTGCTGGCCACCATCACGCCGTTGTCCTGGAAATAGTACCAGCTGTTGTTGATCTGTTTCCATCCGGTACACATCTTCCCGGTCGTCAGATCCATGAAATAGTAGTCGCCGGTGGTGGTCCGCAGCCAGCCCTTATGCAGGGAACCCGTGTTGTCATAATAAACCCAGGACCCGCTGGAATTGTCCCAGGCCGCCCGGGTATCTGACGGTCTGCCCAGCGCCAGCGCCCCGAGAATACCGGCCAGCAGCAGAACTTGTACCATATTACGACGTTTCATACCGTACCCTCCTCGTATTTTCGCAATATATGCTCATTATCAACCAGTATATCATAGATTCGCCACAAGATATAGTGGAAAATATGAAAATTTTTATGACTTTTTTTGGAAGATTTTACGATAATATCGCTTGGCGTACCGCCTGAGTTCCGAAGTTTAATATAGACGAAATCACCCGCAAACCCTTGTGGTTAGCGGTAATTTTTTGTCAATATT
>CANQME010000100.1 GCA_947624815.1 uncultured Lachnospiraceae bacterium
TACTATCGGATCAAGGATTCCCAGAAAGAGCAGGACAAGAAATAACCATCATAATATCATACGGAACCAACAGTAAGAGCTACTGATGCGAAAAAGCATTGGTGGCTCTTTTCTTTTTCTCCGGAACAGGAAAGGTGGTGGTGCGTATGAAAGTGATCTGAATATGACGGGTAAACAGAGAGCTAAATCGAAAGACAAAGTAAACCGAAGGAGGAAATTATTATGTCGAAGAAAAGAAGTATTAAGGTCTATGGGCAGAGCGGATACAAATACCGGGAAACACCGACCATCATGCTGAAGGGCATGTGGCTGAAGGAAGCTGGTTTTGACGTTGGGGATTATATTTCCGTCACCTGCGAGGATGGTAAGATAGTAATCGCCCAAGATGTTGAGAGGACTGCTGTGAAGGCCGCAGAGGCTGAGTTCATGGACAGGGAGATGAAGGCTTTACAGAAGAGATACGAGGCTGAGAAAGTCAAAATCCGAGCTCAGATGGTGGCGGAGCAGGGAGCGAGGTGTTGAAGATGTTTACCACTGAAGAGATTCAGGCAATCGACGCTAAATATTTCAGAATGATTGTCTTGGATCCGTATGATCTTACAATCCAGTCAAAATGCACCGGTCACTATTGGTATTTACACAGTACAGGATATCCGAGTGATGGATCGTGCATTATCTTTCACAAACACCGTTATCAGCATCCGTATCATCAACATGGGAGGGCGCGGACACTGAGACAGGCGATCAAGTCTATCAAGGATCATGATGTCTATCAGATCACTGTAAGAGGTCACAAGTAAAAAAGGGGAGCACACTACCGATGCTGGTAATGTGCTCCTTGTCTTTTTTGTCAGAGGATGAGTTTAGATGATATCCTCCATAAATTTGAGTGTAAGCTCCTGAATCTTCTTTACCCAGTCAATTACTGTGGACTTCGGTACTCCGAGCTCCTTGGCGATTTCACGGCGTGAGAGACCGTCTGAGAGAAGCTTGACTACCGGTGCATATTCCGGATGGATTGCCCCGACATAGCACATAAGCTCCTGGAGAAGTTCCAAGTAACGTTCGGCACTGCCATAACCTTCGGGTGCAACTGGCTCATAAGCTTCTTCGACGCCGTCTTCATTTGTCCAGGTCAGATCGCTAAAGGTCAGAGTTCCATAGCCTTTCTTGTCAAGAGAATGATAGAAAGGACAGTCCTTACACTTGTTGCTTTCAGGGCAGCGGATAGTATGTCCTTTGCCGTCACTGATTTGGCAGCGCTTATCGCGATCTTCAGCCTTGAATTCCTTGGAGAAAGAGCTGAGATACGAATCGTACTGCTCCTTAGTACCGGGGACGAGGATGACGGTAAACATACGGTTACCGATTCTCCACAGACGGATATCCTTCATTGAGTACCCATAATCCAGTGCGGCTTCGATGGTGGTGACCATCGGAATTAATACTTGATCTTTGTCTTTGTTCGTCATGAGATTTCCTCCTGTTTGACGCGGAGGAAACCGCATGGCGATATTCTGTTGTCTTAATCAGTCGGCCATTCATACAGGTATTCCTCCTGTTTTGCTTGAATAGCCAGCTGTTCTGCTTAAGGCTGGTGTTTACTTGTTACTTCACACTGAAACCGGCAGAACCTCCTTCAGCGCTAAAGGTAGCGTTTTCAGTGTGAAGAGCCTTTTTTCTGTCATGCTCAGGACTGTGACTTACAGGAACGTCTTCCTGTTTGTCTTAGTTGTCGTTTGCTATCAAATACAGTTCACTGAAAGCTGCTTCATAGTCGCTTGGATCAAGATCTTCTGCACAAGTGGCTCCGAATCTCTGAAATACGGATTTTGCAACGTCTTCTCCGTATTCGTTTACGACTTGATTGGCTGCATCCTGAATGCTGATGAGCAAATCTTCGTTAGAACAGAACATGTACTTTACCTCCAAATTCTGTCCGCTCAATCTGCTGGGCCCAACGTTAGCAGACGATTTCAAATGAAAAGTCTATTTGAGTCGATTTATAACCAAAGACCGCCAAAAACATTGATTTATGGAACTGGATATGGTAAAATATATTTTGAGTTCTTGTACCCTTTCGCATATCCTTTTCTCTTTTCATTTGATGGTTTAAGGATACCAATCCAAAAAGGGACTTACAGCGGGGGAAAGCCTTGAAATAAAGGGACTTTTGGGACTTAAAAAGGGACTTTCGGAGATGAGTGATGTGATTTTGATAAAAGAATACTCTGATGTAGTAAAGAAGAGCTTTGGAATATCGATGAACCAAGGAAGGTTCATGAGAGAGGTGTTTAAGGCTTCGGGGTACGATCGTTTTCCGAACTCATCAGATGAGGATTATGCGAAGAAAATCTGCAACGGATCGAAGCCCATTACGGATGACATGATCGCCGGGTTTCCAAGGCCGTATAGGATTGAAGAACTTGCGGATTATTTTGTTAAGCACATAGATAAAAAGAAGGTACTTACACTTGCGAATACCTTTAAGATTGCTGACAAATCAATAGACATAGATTTCATCTGCAAAGCTTTGGCTGCTCAGTTTTTCGGGTTGGTTGAGGTCGGAGGTGCGGACCATACGGCGGATGATATTGTTGCATCGTCATATAGGAAACTTAGAGATGGAGCTGATATCAAGACTGTTATAGCAGCACCGTATCATTCAGGAGACCGAGCGTGGATAGTGAATGGGCAGAGATCCCGGCATTATGACAGGGGATTTTACGAAAAGTTTGATCATGTGTGGCTGATAAGAAATGACGGAAAAGTACCTTGGAGGGATCGAAGGCTTGTATGTCTGACGAAAGAGAGCCAGTCTATTAAGACAAATGTGTATGAGATAGATGTACCAGATACCAATCCGGGAGAAACGGCAGAAGTTATAATACAGGTTGACGCAAGAGGAAACGAGAACACTTTTACAAGTACGTGGAAAATGGAAGATTCATCGGGTAATGATTGTTTTCCGAGTGAGAAATGGTTGTTTGAATTTACAGTTACGGTAGCTAATAAGTCACGGGAGTCAACGGAGGCATAGTGATGAGTGACAACACAATTGAAAAATGGTCAACACTGAAAGAAGTTCAGGAGCATCTGGGCGTAGGGAGAGAAACCATCCTACAGTGGATTGCTAAAAAGAATATGCCTGCTTATAAGATGGGGAGACTATGGAAATTCAAGTTGTCGGAAGTAGATGAATGGGTAAAATCCGGAGAGGCTGCCGATAATAATTCGAGTGCAGAAGATTAGTGTTGAAAGGCGGAGAGTTGCAATGGCGGATCAGGTTTTAAGTAGAACCTTAAACCAAAAATTTGATACCGTTTTTGAAGAGGTTACTCATCAGGAGACACTGAATCTCTTGAATCGTAATGACCTTAAGTTGTTCTGCCTTGATATTGAAACAAATCAGTTTAATTACGATCCGCTTGTGGAATTTCTGGAAGATAATTTGGGGATGTATGTGTTTTCGAGAGCTGAGCTGGATGAGCTGGTGGATGCCGGAAAAGACAGGACGGTCGCACTTAAGGCAGTAAGGAAATTGATTAAGACCGGCAATCCAGGAGAAAAGGGAACCGGAAGCGAACTTGGGGAAATTCTTGATTATTGTTTCTTTGAGCATGTACTGGAAGCGCCTAAGATTTTGAGTAAATATGAGCAGGTAACAGCCGGAGGCACCTATAAAGCACAAAGTGAAGGGGTACACCTTTTATCTGTCGGAAAGGCTGGAGCTCCTGCGTATCAGCTGGTATATGGCGCATCCGGTATTATAGATGATATTCAGGATGCTATTGATAAGGCTTTTGAAGAAATTGCGGCGGTATCTAATGGCCAGCGAAAAGAACGGCAGGTCGTAGATAGCACTGTAATGGGACGTTCTTTTGATGAAGATACTACTGCGAGGCTGAAAGAAATACTGCTCCCCAGCAAAACGAGAATACCTGTGGATAATGCCTATGGAATGTTTATCGGATACACCATAGGTCTGGATCCTAATCAATACACTAATGATCAGTACCGAAAAGCAGTTCAGGATAAGATGGTTCTCGATATACAAAATCATGTTCAGTATATCGTGGATAAAATTAACGGCTTAAACCTGAGCCGCAGCTCTTTCTATGTGTATGTGCTGCCATTAAATAAGGCATTGGAAGACAAGAAAGAGATTATGGACAGGCTGCTTGGAGGTGACGACTAATGCCGGATATTACAGAAGCAGATAAGCCACTGCGGCTGGCAGATGCAATATACAGGGACATCCTGGATAACGACTATCTGAAAGAGCTGTACGATAAGATTTTGCGTTGCTATACAATCAGGAGGTTTGGCAAAGGGCAGGACATTCCCACAGAAACCGAAAAGATAGACGCATTGAGATTTGCGGATATTCTTTCAAAATCGGTATTCTCAGATGATTCGGAGATCCATAAGTCTCTGGCACAGGAAATAGTGACCATACTGGATTTCCTTTTTCCTAATGATGAGGATGTGTCGTTTTATGCCGGATCTGTGCTTACGAATACAGCGAATTTCCGAGGAAGAGATATTTTGTCTCCGGATTACAAGGGAAGTTCCTTGTTTGAAAGGCTATATTCGGAGTTGATGAAGGAATACCTTGAGGTGCCAGGGGATGAGGAAAAGCATTTCTTCAGATCGCAAAAACAGGTATACGATCATTTTAATGATCAGAGCTTCAGCTATTCGGGTCCGACATCAATGGGAAAATCATTTGTGATGCAGACATTTATCCGGAATCAGGTTATGGCTGACAAGGGATCAAATTTTGCGATACTAGTACCGACGAAAGCTCTGATCAATGAGGTTACGAGCGAGCTTACGAAAGCGCTGAAAGGCTTTTTTACAGAAAAAGATTATAGAATAGTCACTTCTGCCGGTGCAGTTGTGCTGAAGGATTATCATCACTTCATTTTCATCATGACACCGGAGAGAATGGCATATCTGCTGACGTTATACAGTAATATGCCACTGGACTATATTTTTATAGATGAGGCACATAAGATATCCTCTAAGGATTCGAGAAGTGCGTTCTACTATTCCGTAGTGGAAAAACTGAGCGCAAGGCAGACGAAGCCGAAGTTTATCTTTGCTTCGCCTAATATACCAAACCCGGAGATCTATCTACAATTGATCCCGGATAGCGTGGAAGTGGAGAAGAATAAGCTTTCCACCAATTATACGCCGGTGAGCCAGATGAAGATACTGGTAGATATCCACAGAGGCGAAGTCAAGTATTACGATTCAATCCGGAGATGCCTGACTTATGCAGCAAAACTGGATGCAAACGATGACTTTTATGGCCTTATCAAAAAGCTGGGGAAGGATTCAAAGAATCTGATATACTGCCACTCCAAAGCAAGAGTGACGGAGTATGCAGAAAAGCTGGCAGATATGATGCCTCCAATGAATGATCCGGATCTTGATGCATTGTCAGAAGAGATCAAGGATGTGGTGTATGACGATTACTATCTGGCAAAGACCATAAAAAAGGGTATTGCTTATCATATGGGATACTTGCCTGCGACATTGAGACTCCGAGTGGAAGAGTTGTTCCGACAGGAGGGAAAGATCCATACCATTGTATGCACAAGTACGCTTTTGGAGGGCGTGAACCTGCCTGCAGATAATTTGTTTGTAACACACTATATGAACGGAAGAAACGAGTTGGATGAGGTTTCATTCAAGAACTTACTGGGGCGTGTTGGAAGGATACAGTATAACCTATACGGCAATGTATACCTGATGACGATGGAGAAAGGAGCTGATTCACAAAAATATGTGGAAATGCTTCAGAAGACGGTTCCAGATCAGGAACTATCCGTCAGCAGAGCTTTATCAAAGCATCAGAAAAAGAAGATTGTGGAGAGTTTAATTCAAGGGAACATGGAGCTTGACAAAACCAGTACTCAGAATATGAATGAGTATTCTTTGATGCGTAAGATCGCTGTTATGTTGCTCAGGAGCATTCTGAATAACAAGGATAGCAGAATCCGAAAAGAGTTTGGCGATTATCTGACGGAAGACGCGGTTAGTAAGATTACGATTGCTTTTGAAGGAAAAGAGCAGTCCCTGGAAGATCTTAATGTAACACTTGATCAGTCAGAGCGGCTTTATCTTGCTATAAAAGATGGACTGCGATACCCCAAAGTGAATGCCTATGGCTATGTATCTAATACCGAGCTGATGGGATTTCTTGAAAAACTCTGTGAGATATTTAACTGGGAGAAATACGAAAGGTCTCTGGTTGGAAATAAAGATGAAAATGGAGAACATCCTGTTTTAAAGCGCCATGCTGTTTCTTTGTCCAAGTGGTTTAAGGGAATGAGTATCCAGGAGATGATACGGGATTCGATTGAATACAAAAAGACAAGTGGTCAAAAGGTATATATGCCGGATCACTCCCGAGAGGATTATAGGGATTGCCCTGAACATAATAACCAGATTGCCGCAGATGTACTTGGCGAAATCAATGATGTGATCCTGTTCAGCTTTTCAAACTACTTTATGGCATTTTCATCAGCCTATAAGGAGTATATCAACCAGGAAGCGTTTGGAAATGAT
The DNA here is from genome assembly GCA_947624815.1 of uncultured Lachnospiraceae bacterium. Taxonomy (GTDB): domain Bacteria; phylum Bacillota; class Clostridia; order Lachnospirales; family Lachnospiraceae; genus UBA3402. The sequence continues at coordinate 6,580 of CANQME010000100.1, forward strand.
TGGTATGAATTCGTTGAATATGGATCCGTGAATCCGCTGACCATTATGCTACAGCGTAATGGTTTTTCCAGAGAGGCGGCAACATACATTACAGAAAACAGAAACAAATATGTCAGAGATACACTGGATGGTCAAAGGTTAAGAAGGTTTCTTCTTGATTGTGAAAAGACGACGGTTCAGAGGGAAGCGCGGTTGATAGAGATTAGTATGCCGGAATTGTATATTAGAGAATAGAAATGAGTCCGGATTTTGGAATGGCTTATAGACCGGAATAATAATGGAGACGAATAACTGGAGGAAATATAATGGATAATAAGAGCATTAAAAAACTGGAGGCTGATCTTTGGGAATCGGCGGATTTGCTGAGAGCGGGATCGAAGCTGACCTCCCAACAGTATTGTATGCCAGTACTTGGTTTGCTATTTCTGAGGTATGCATATAGCAGATTTAAGAAGGTGGAAGAAGAGATTCTGAAGGACAGACCAGTTAGGAATGGTCGTGTTATGCCGGTGGAAGCTTCTGACTTTGCCGAAAAGAGTGCACTATATCTTCCAAAGGAAGCTCAGTATTCATATCTAGTGAACCTGCCGGAGGATATTAAGGCTGCAAATATCGTGGCTGAGAATGGGCAACAGATGAACAGTCTTGGTGAGGTCGTGAACCATGCGATGGAGTTGGTTGAGGCTCAATCTGAACAATTGGCCGGTGTTCTTCCGAAAGAGTATACCAATTTTACTGATGATTTGCTGGCAGAGTTACTGCGTATTTTTAACAATAATGCTCTTGACGATGTGGGCGGCGATGTGATCGGACGCATCTATGAATATTTTCTCAGTAAGTTTGCGCCGGCGGTGGCCTCTGATGATGGTGTGTTCTTTACACCGAAGTCTTTGGTAAAAATGATTGTAAATATTTTAGAACCGACTTCCGGTGTTTTGGCGGACATTGCCTGCGGTAGCGGCGGTATGTTTGTGCAATCTGGCGATTTCGTCAATAGTAAGGGAATGTCAGCCAATAAGACTATGACGTTTTATGGGCAGGAGAAGGTTGAATATAATGCACAGCTCTGTCTCATGAATATGGCGGTTCACGGACTGACTGGTGTAATTAAGTCCGGAAATGAAGCCAATACTTTCTATAATGACGCACATAATCTGGCTGGATGTTGTGATTATGTGATGGCGAATCCTCCCTTCAATGTGGACAAGGTAAAAGCGGAAGCAGCTCAAAATGCAGGAAGGTTGCCATTTGGACTGCCAAGTGTAAACAAGGCAAATGAAGTTGGTAATGCAAACTATTTGTGGATTTCTTATTTCTATGCGTATCTTAATGAAACCGGAAGAGCCGGTTTTGTTATGGCATCTTCTGCAACAGATAGCCAAGGTAAAGACAAGGACATCAGAGAGAAGCTGATTAAGACCGGTCATGTGGATGTAATGATCAGTGTTGGAAATAATTTCTTTTATACGAAGAGCCTGCCTTGCAGCTTATGGTTTTTCGATAAGGGAAAAGCGGAGGATCTGAAGGATAAGGTACTGTTTATTGATGCCAGAAATTATTATACTGTTGTGGATCGCACCCTGAATGAGTGGAGCGACTGGCAGCTGAAAAATATGAATGCCATAGTGTGGTTATATCGGGGAGAAAAGGATAAGTATCAGCAGCTTATAGAGGAATACCATTCTGTTCTGGGAGATAGGGATTTTGATGAAATTCTCCATGCCCAAGAGGAGCGTATCAAAGAGCTGAGAAGTGAAGCTAAGTCAGCAGTTGATTCTGCGGTTAAGAAGGACAAGAAAAAGATTCAGGCGGAATTTGATGAGCAGATTGCCGAGCAGGAAGAACATCTCATGATAGCCCAAGAAGCAGTCTGGCTTTATAGCAAATTTGGCGAAGGAGAGTATCAGGATATTTCTGGCCTTTGCAAGATAGCTGATCGTTCTGAGATAGAAGATAAAGGGTGGTCGTTGACGCCGGGCGCTTATGTTGGTGTTGCTCCGGTAGAAGATGATGGGGTTGATTTTCACGAGAGGATGGCAGAGATTCACGATGAATTGCTCAAATTACAGGAAGAGAGCAATCGACTTATGGATACTATTTCGAGGAATATGAAGGAGATGAGAATATGAGCGCCAAAAAGAGCTTGCGAGTACCTTTTAAGGCTCCGCTACAGCCAGGAGACACGGTTGATGTTACAGTTGGGTGCCGGGCTAATAATCCTGATATTTGCAAAAACAACGGAATCCCCGAAATATGTGCTTTTGAAAGAGAAGATGGAATATGCCAGATTCCATCAAAGGCATGGAAAAAACAGTTCAGTAAGCTAAAAGAGGAGGGAGGCAGCCTATGACATTAAATGATATTTGTGAATTGATAGTCGATTGCCCTCATTCTACGGCAAAAGATGAAGGAGCCGGATATCCTCTTATCCGAACACCTAATATCGGCAGAGGCAGATTGATACTTGATGATGTGCATCGAGTTTCAAAGGATGTTTATGATAAGAGAAACACAAGAGCGATACCGCAGGATGATGATCTGATTCTTGCAAGGGAAGCTCCTGCAGGGAACGTTGCAATTATAAAAAATGGAGAAAAGGTTTGCCTTGGGCAAAGAACAGTATTAATAAGACCGGATAGGAATAAAGTCTATCCTGATTTTTTGGCGTATTACATACTTGCTCCACAGCAGCAGTATGAACTTCTTGGCACGGCGAATGGCGCAACGGTTGCGCATGTAAACATTCCGGTCATCAAAGCATTACCCGTTGAACTACCTACGATAAAGGTACAACAAAAAGCAGCGGATAGCCTAAAGACCTACGATGATTTGATTGAAAACAATCAGAAACAAATCAAATTACTGGAGGAAGCAGCACGGAGACTGTATAAAGAGTGGTTTGTGGATCTGCGTTTTCCGGGATATGAAAATGTGCAAATCATTGACGGTGTGCCAGAGGGGTGGAAAAAAGAAAAACTTGTTGATATAGCAGATGTTCAGTATGGATATGCATTTGAAGGCTCATTATTTAATACACAAAAAGAAGGAATGCCAATTATTAGAATTCGTAATATTCCATCTGGAATCACTGATGATTACACAACGGAAAAAACTGATGACCAGTATATTATTCACAATGGCGATATCGTCGTGGGCATGGATGGAGAATTTCATATAAATTCATGGTGCGGTGATGATTCATACCTTGTTCAGCGAACATGCTGTATAAGACCACGAAATAATGAAATGAAAGGATGGTTCCTTACAGCAATATATGAGCCAATAAAATACTTTGAGAAGACAGTAGTAGGAGCTACAGTGGCCCATTTAGGGAAGAAGCATATAGATACAATTGTGCTATTAACCGGAACTAATGAATTATACATCCCATTTCAAAAGATGTTTGAAAAACGTCAGTTATTACATAATCAGAATAGATTGTTGAGTGAAGCCCGAGATCGCTTGCTTCCTAAGCTGATGTCAGGTGAAATAGAACTGTGAGGCCAGTATAAACCTCAGAACGATTACAAGGAGGGCATCCCTTATGAAATATGAATACTCCGAAAATGTTTTAGTACAGGACAGCGCAGCGGCTCTCATGCATGATGAACTGGGGTGGGATGTCGTCTTTGCATATAATACAGAAGTTTTGGGGGAGAATGGTACTCTCGGCAGGAATGACTACCATGAAATTGTCCTGTGGAGATATTTTAACCAGGCTCTGAAGAAGTTGAATCCGTGGATTACGGATGCACAGATTGCAGAAGCAAGGCAAACATTTTCATCATACCTCTCTTCGGCATCATTACTTCAAATCAATGAAGAGAAGTATTTCATGATCCGTGATGGTATTCCGGTGACTGTTAAGAAGCCAAACGGAAAAACGGAAGAAAAGAAGGCCATTGTAATTGACTTTAATGATCCTGATAATAATCATTTCCTGGCTGTTAAAGAGCTTAAAATTCATGGAGATCTTTACCGCAGACGGACAGATATCGTGGGCTTTGTAAATGGCATGCCGCTTTTGTTCATAGAACTGAAGCGTAATGATGTGGATGTGGAGAATGCCTATACAGATAACTATACAGATTATCAGGACACAATTCCGTTTTTGTTCTACTACAATGCCTTCCTTATGCTCTCCAACGGCATGGAGGCTAAGGTCGGAACCCTTGGCAGTAAATATGAATTCTTCCATGAGTGGAAGCGTCTGTCTGAGGATGATGAGGGCAGCGTGGCGCTGGAAACCATGCTCCGGGGTATCTGCAGGAAGGAGAATTTCCTTGATCTATATGAGAACTTCATCCTTTATGATCATTCCGACGGGAAGACCGTCAAAATCCTAGCAAGGAACCACCAGTATCTGGGAGTAAATGAGGCTGTAAAGGCATATGGGGAACGTCAGCTTCGTGAAGGTAAGCTGGGTGTTTTCTGGCACACGCAGGGATCTGGCAAGAGCTATTCCATGCTGTTTCTGTCACAGAAAATCCGCAGGAAATTCCCGGGATCTCCGACGATTGTTGTATTGACAGACCGTGATGAACTGAATAAGCAGATCTGTGGTACTTTTGAGGCTTGCGGCCTTCTTGGTAAGACTGAGGGGAAGAAATTTATGGCTACCAGTGGTACGGATCTGGTCAATAAATTGAAAGGGAATCCGAGTTTTATCTTCACACTGATCCAGAAATTTAATAAGCCCGCCGAACCACCAATCTATCCGGATCATGATATCCTCATCATTTCGGATGAAGCACACCGCAGTCAGTACGGTGTGTTTGCTGATAATATTGAAAAGCTGCTTCCGACTGCGTCCCGAATCGGGTTTACCGGGACACCGCTGCTATCATCCAATGAGATTACAGCCAGAACGTTCGGCGGGTATATTTCCGTATATGATTTTAAGCGTGCTGTGGAGGATAAGGCTACTGTGCCGCTTTATTATGAGAATCGCGGCGATAAGATAAAGGAAATTAGGAATCCGGATATTACAGATAAGATTCTGGATGCTATCGAAGAAGCGGATTTGGATCCAGATCAGGCAGAGAAGGTGATGCATGAGTTTGAAAAGGAAGTGCATCTATTGACTGCAGAGCCGCGTCTGCGTGCTATAGCAAAAGACTTTGTCGGGCATTACAGTGATCTGTGGACTATAGGTAAGGCTATGTTTGTCTGCCTGAATAAGGTCACGTGTGTCCGTATGTATAACCTCGTACAGGAATACTGGCAGGAGGAAATCAAAGCACTTGAACAGAAGATTGCAATCACCGTTTCTGATCAGGAGCAGATGGAACTGTCGCGTAAGCTGAAATGGATGAAAGACACCAAGATGTGCGTTGTCATTAGTCAGGAGCAGAATGAGATCCAGACTTTTAAGAAATGGGACCTGGATATCCTGCCGCATAGGACAAAGATGGAGAAGCGGGAGCTGGATAAGGAATTCAAGGATTCCGACAGCAATTTCCGTGTTGTGTTCGTTTGTGCGATGTGGCTGACTGGCTTTGATGTAAAAACACTTTCCTGCCTCTATTTGGATAAGCCGTTGAAGGCACACACTTTGATGCAGACGATCGCCAGGGCGAACCGTGTAGCTGCTGGTAAGAGCAACGGTCTGATTATAGATTATATCGGGATTGTCAGAGCGCTGAAGAAAGCCTTGAATGATTATACTGCTAATAAGAACGGACAGACCCATATTGATCCTACTGTTGATAAAGAAGAACTGATTAAACAGATTGTGAGGGCAGCAGTTGATGCAAAGCAATTGCTGGCAGAGCAGGGCTTTGCTCTGGATGCATTGATCAGGGCAGAGAATTTTAAAAAAATGGCTCTGCTTAAGGACGGAGCAGAAGCAATGTGCTCTGATCCGGAGACTAAGAAATCTTTTGATACATATGCAAACGAAATCAGCAGACTGGTTAAGTATCTTGACCGCAATGATATTACGCAGGATGTCCGTGATCAGACGGATGCTATCTGCGCTATTTTCCGGGAGATGCAGAAGAAGCGCAAACATATTGATACGACGGATCTGATGGTGGAGATCAACCATATCATCAATGAAAATGTGGAGATCGAGCATCAGGAAGGTGAAGGCCTGGTCGAATCCCGTCGCTTTGATATCAGTCAGATTGATTTTGATCTGCTGGCAGCAGAGTTCACAAAGGTGAAGAGGAAGAATCTGATGATCAAAGACCTGAATGATCTGGTGCAGGAGCGCTTATCAAAGATGATGGCGGTGAATCCGTCACGTGTTGATTATTATGTCCGCTATATGGGAATCATCGAGACATATAATGCGGAGCAGGATCGGACGACCATAGAGAAGACCTTTATGGAGCTCATGGATCTGGCAAAGAGTATGTCAGAGGAAGAACAGAGATATGCCCGTGAAGGGTTCTCCAGTGATGAAGAGCTGTCGATTTATGACCTGCTTTTCTCAGAGAATCTGTCGAAGAATGATATTGATAAGATCAAGAAGATGTCCAAAGACCTGCTACAAAAAATAAAAGAAAGAATCGCCGGTATGGATCACTGGACGGATAAGCAGGAGACCAGGGCAGCAGTTGATGTTTTGATCAGAAATGTGCTTTACGAAGAGAT
>CANQME010000101.1 GCA_947624815.1 uncultured Lachnospiraceae bacterium
TCGCAGAGTACGTCGTACTCCATGGCGATCTCTTCCGCCTGGTCATAGTCGATCTCCTGGTTCAGGGTCACAATGGTACCCTTTAAGAACAGCTTCTTGACGATGGCCGACGGCTGGAGCTTCATCTTCTCCGCCAGCTCCTTGATGGTCAGGCTCTCCGGGATCGTAATGACCTTGATGGAGTCCTCGACCTTTGCCTCCTCCGTCTTCTGAGGCATGATAAACGGATGCTTATTCGTCGTGGACTTGCCCTTTGTTCTCGGGCCGTCCTCGTTCATACTCTTCTTATTGTCGTAACGGTCGTTCTTGTGAGCGTTCTTCTGGGCGCGTCCGCTCTGCGGCTTGGCGTTGATCGGCGTATCGAAGGATTTCCCGCCGTCTCTAGCGCCGGGACGTCCGCCCTGGCTGCGGCTTCCGTCGCGGCCTGCGAAACTGCCCGGACCGCGGCTGCCGCCGTCACGGCTTCCGAAGCCGCCCTGGCTCCTGCCGCCGTCGCGGCTTCCGTCTCTACTGCCGAAGCCTCCCTGGCCGCGGCTTCCGTCTCTGCTTCCAAAGCCTCCCTGACCGCGGTTTCCTCCGTCACGGCTTCCGAAGCCTCCCTGGCCCCTGCCGCCATCGCGGCTTCCGTCTCTGCTGCCAAAGCCACCCTGGCCGCGGTTTCCGTCACGGCTTCCGTCGCGGCCTGCATATCCGCCCTGACCACGATAGCCATCCCGGTTTCCGTCACGGCCTGCATATCCGCCCTGACCGCGGCTTCCGTCACGGCTTCCGTCGCGGCCCGCGTATCCGCCCTGACCGCGGTTTCCGTCTCTACTTCCGTCGCGGCCTGCGTATCCGCCCTGACCGCGGCTTCCGTCTCTGCCTCCGTCACGGCCTGCGTATCCGCCCTGGCCGCGGCTTCCGTCTCTGCCTCCGTCACGACTGCCGTCTCGGCTTCCGTCGCGACCTGCGTATCCGCCCTGGCTCCTGCCGTCGCGGCCGCCCTGGCCCTGCGGTCTGCCGCCGTCCCTGAACGAGGTCTGCTGTCCCTGCGAAGACTGCGGACGAGCCGTCTCTCTGCCGCCCGAAACGCTCTGGCCCTGCACACGGCTCTCATTCGCCGGTCCTAAGACCCGTTCCTGCGGACGGACGTTCTCCTGCACGCCGGAAACCGGCTTCTCCTGAGGACGTGCCGCCGGCGCTGCCGCGCCGGTCCCTGCCTGAACTGCCGGCGCCGGATTCCCTCCTGCCGCGCCTGCCTGTGCGCCCGCCGCAGCCTGCGGTCTCACGGCGTCGCTCTGAGGACCGGACGCCTGCCCTGCCGGGACTCCCTGGGGCCTGGCTCCCGACTGCGCGGGAACCGGCTGTCCCTGTGCCCGTCCGTCAGCGACTCCCTGGGTGCGAAGCCCAGCCGGAGCGCTTCCCTGACCCTGCGGGCGCACTCCTGCCGGAGCGCTTCCCTGGCCCTGCGGGCGTACCCCTGCCGGAGCGCTTCCCTGGTCCTGCGGGCGCACCCCTGCCGGAGCGCTTCCCTGGCTCTGCGGGCGCACCCCTGCCGGAGCGCTTCCCTGGCCCTGCGGACGCATCCCTGCCGGAGCGCCTCCCTGGCCCTGCGGACGCATTCCTGCCGGAACGCCTCCCTGGCCCTGCGGGCGCATCCCTGCCGGAGCGCCTCCCTGGCCCTGCGGACGCATCCCTGCCGGAGCGCCTCCCTGGCCCTGCGGACGCATCCCTGCCGGAGCGCCTCCCTGGCCCTGCGGGCGCATCCCTGCCGGAGCGCCTCCCTGGCCCTGCGGGCGCATCCCTGCCGGAGCGCCTCCCTGGCCCTGCGGACGCATCCCCGACGGAGCGCCTCCCTGGCCCTGCGGACGCATTCCGTCGCGGCGTCCCTGGTTCTGACCGGGTCTCGCTCCCTTCATTGTCTCCGCATTCTGCGGTCTGTATACCGCGATCAGCTTTTTCTTCGGCGCCGCTGCCGCTCCTGCCGCATTCTGGGGAGCCCCCGCGCTCTGTGCGGTTCCGGCCGCGTTCTGCGCCGCCGGCGCCGGGCTCTTCGCAGCTCCCGCTGCAGACGATGCGCTCCCCTGCGCGGAAGCCGTCTTCGCAGCTCCCGTTGCAGACGGTGCGGCCCCCTGCGCGGAGACAGCCTTCGCAGCCCCCGCTGCAGGCGATGCGCCTCCCTGGGCGGCTGCCCTCCCGGCCCCATCCGCCGCCGGGGACGCAATCTGACTTCCCACGACAGGTTTTACTGCCGGCGCCGGCTTCTGGACGGGCTTCGCCGCTTTCGCCGGCGCGAGCGCCGCCTTCACAGCGCTGGCCTCGGCGTCGCTGATGTTGGAGGAATGGGTCTTGCCCGTTACCCCCTGTCCCGCCAGAATATCTAATACTTCTTTATTGGATTTGCCTAATTCCTTCGCAAATTCACTTACTCTCATACTTACTGCCTCCGATCCTGTTCATTTGTTTTACCAACGCGCCGGCGAACCCTTCGTCCATGATGGCCAGAGACGTCCGCATCTCCTTGCCGCATGCCCGTCCGAGCTCGTCTTTCCTCCCGAATACACAGATGGGAACCCGATAATAAGTACACATATTGGCAAACATCTTCCCCGTATTGTCCGATGCCTCTTCCGAAACGATCACCAGACGCGCCCTTCCGCTCTTGACCGCCTTCTCCACGGAGAATTCCCCGCTGGCGGTCCTTCCCGCCTTCGTGGCAAGCCCGATCAGATTCAGGGTCTTCTGTCTGTCATCCAAGCTGCTCCATCTCCTTTTCCAGATTCTCGTACACTTCCTTCGGAACAGCCATCTTAAAGGATCGTTCGATGCCTTTGCCCTTCACCGCTTTCCGGAAGCATTCCATGTTCGGGCACAGATATGCGCCGCGCCCGTTCCTGCGTCCGGTAGCGTCAAGGAGGATCTCCCCCGATTCTGTCTTAAGGATCCGTACCATCTCTTTCTTGCTCTTCATCTCCCCGCAGCCGATACACTGCCGGAGCGGAACCTTCTTCGTACTCACTATCTGCCTCCTGTGATCCGTTCTACAGCCGAAGCCAAATTACTGCGGCATATCCTCGCCCTGGTAATCGGAGCTGACTTCCTGACCGTTCTCCTGATAGCCGTCTCCGTACTCCTCCTGGTAGCCGGAGCCGCCATCCTGATATTCTCCTTCGTAACCCTCCTGATAGCCGTAACCATCGGCGTAACCGTCCGCATAGCCTTCCTGGTAATCGCCCTGGTAGCCGTCCTGATAGCCGTCCTGATAGCCGTCCTGGTCGGTATCGTAGCTCTCATAGACGCCTTCCTCCACCTGGTTCTCCAGGCCAAGCTCCTCAAACAGGCCCATCTCCCTGGCCTGGCTCTCGCTCTTGATATCGATCTTATATCCGGTCAGCTTGGCGGCCAGACGCGCGTTCTGGCCCTCCTTGCCGATGGCCAGCGACAGCTGGTAATCCGGAACGATGACCTGCGCCTCGCGGCTCTCCTCGTCCGCCACGACGAAGATCACCTTGGCCGGGCTTAACGCGTTCTCGATCAGGAACGCGGCGTTGTCGTCCCAGTTGATGACGTCGATCTTCTCTCCCCGCAGCTCCCGCACCACGGAATTGACGCGGGCGCCGTTTAAACCGACGCAGGCGCCCACCGGATCCACATTGGGATCGTTGGACCTGACGGCGATCTTCGTCCTGGAGCCTGCCTCGCGGGCGATTGCCATGATCTCCACCGTGCCGTCCCGAACCTCGGCCACCTCCAGCTCAAACAGCCGCTTGACCAGGTCCGGATGGCTCCTCGATACGGAGATCCGCGGGCCCTTGGGCGTATCCTTCACCTCCAGCACATACACGCGGATGCGCTCCGTAGGCTTGAACACCTCGCCCTTCACCTGCTCAGATTCGCTTAAGATCGCATCCACCTTGCCCAGGTTGATGCTGATATTCCTGCCCAGATACCGCTGCACCACGCCGGGCACGATATCCTTCTCCAGCGCGTACCAGTCGTTGTAAAGAACCTTGCGTTCCTCCTCGCGGATCTTCTGCAGGATCACGTTCTTGGCGTTGGTGGTGGCGATACGGCCGAACGACTTGGATTCGACCGGGATCTGCACCGTATCCCCCAGCTGGTAGTTGGGGTCGATCGACTGCGCCGCCGCCAGGCTGATCTGCACCGCCGGCTCCTCGACCTCCTCGACGACCTCCTTGTCGGCGGTCACAGAGAAATCTCCGGTATCCGGATTGATGTTCACGCGGATATTGTCCGCACGTCCGAAATGATTCTTGCACGCGGTCAGAAGGGAATTCTCGATCGCCTCCAGCATGGTGGCCTTGCTGATATTCTTCTCCCTTTCCAGAATCTCCAGCGCCTCAATCAGTTCTTTGTTCATCTTTTTATCCTCCAAAACTATTTTTTAAAAATCAAACGCCAGCCGGATCAGCGCGATCCCCGCACGGTCAAAGCAGCGGTCGGTCCCGTCCTCCATCGTGACGGTCACCGTATCCTTCCCGTAGCCCTTAAGCGTCCCCGCGAATTCCTTCTGCCCGCCGGCAGCCTTAAAAAGCCGGACCTCCACATCCTTTCCGATGCTTCGTTCGAAGTCCTTATCCTTCTTAAGCGGCCGTCCCAGTCCCGGGGAACTGACCTCCAGGATATAGCTGTCCTCGATAAAGTCCTCCCGGTCCAGCCAGTCGCTGAGCGGCCTGCTGATCAGCTCGCAGTCGTCCACCGTGATGCCGCCTTCCTTATCGATGTAAGCCCGCAGGTACCAGCTTCCGCCTTCCTTCACATATTCCACGTCCCACAGGGTAAACCCGTGCTGCGCGAGAACCGGAAGAAGGTACGCCTCCGTCCTGGCCTCGTAAGTCTCTCGCCTCGTCATGCTCTCACCGCCTTTCCCGTGCGTGCGCGCCGCGCACATCTCCAAAAGTAAGGAGTGGACTCTCGCCCACTCCTTATGTTCTGTCTTATATCAATGTCAAACGGATTATAGCATCTTTCCCGGGGAAATGCAAGCACTTTTTGAAAATTATCCCGCTTCCTGCCGGGCCGCCGCGGCGCTCGATTCTGCGGAGCTCACCGCCTTCGCGTTCGGATCAGGGGGATACTGCACCACATAGTACTCGTAGGCGTTGACCACCACCGTGTCCCCGTAAAGGTCCTTCCGCTTGAAGCCGTTTCCGTAGGTCGCATGGACGTGGCCGTGGATGAACAGCTTCGGACGGTACTTTTCCAGAAGCGTCAGAAAGCACCGAAAGCCCATATGGGGCAGGTCCGGCATATCGTTTAAGTGGAACGCCGGCGCGTGGGTCACCAGAATGTCGATGCCCCGATGCCGCCACAGTTGGAACCTGAGCCTTCGGATCCGCGCCCGCATCTGCTTCTCCGTGTACTGGTTCGGCTTGTCGTAGGAATAGCGCATGGAGCCGCCCAGTCCCAGGATCCGGATCCCGTTATAGACATAGATCCGGTCCTCGATGTCCACGCACCCCTCCGGCGGCCGCTCAATCAGCCGCCCGTCGTGGTTCCCCTTGATATACAGCACCGGCGCGCGGCAGAGGGTAGCGAAAAACTCCAGATAGACCGCCGGCAGGTCCCCGCAGGATATGATCAGGTCGATGCCGCGCAGCCGTTCCGGCTCGTAGTATTCATATAAGCTTTTCGCCTCCTGGTCCGCCAGCACCAGAATGTTCATGGCCCGCTTCCTCCGCTGTTCTTCCGCATTCCCGCCGTCCCGGCGCAGGGATCATTCCTCCGCCTCGGCCTCCGCTTCCGCCTTCTCCTTCTCCACGACGCCCTGCAGGCGCACCAGGCTCTTGGCCTCGTCGCTCAGCTCCGTGTATTCCGGGAGCCGCCCGACCACGTTCTCGGCCAGCCAGCTCATGGACACGATGTCCTCCGGCGCCAGCGACTGCCCTTCCCGGCACTGGATCACGCCGTTCTGCGAGTAGATCAGTCCGTCGAAGGGATGGAAGCTGCCCGCCCGGATGGAGCTCTTGAGGAATTCGATGAGCCGGTGGGTTCCGTGGGGGATCTCTCCCGAGCAGATCACGTCGATCACGTCCGCCGACATGCCCCACCAGTAGTTGACCGCCTTCTTGCCCTTGGTCACGTCCTTCTCATCGCTGCCCTTGCAGATCAGCTTCACGATCTGCTCGTAGAACTTCCCCCAGTGGCAGATGGGCGTCGCGAAATTCAGCAGGCTTCCGTCGTCCATGATCTTATACAGGCCGTATTCGCGGGAAGCCCGGTTCGGCGTGATCACATCCTCGCCGGATATGTAGCGGACCCCGTTCTCCTCCAGCCGCGCCCTGGCGGCGGCATCGCGGGTCCTGGACCATTCCAGATAGACCTTCGTCTCCGGATCGATCATCCGGGCGCCCAGCGCGAAGGCGTTGATGTTCGCCAGCGTCCCGTAGATCGGATAGTCGGCGATATAGCCCAGCTTGCCGGTCTTGGACATGGCGGCGGCGATGGCGCCCACCAGGAACTTGGCCTCGTACATCCGCACATAGTAGGTGCAGATGGCCGAATAGGACAGATTAACCGAACAGTTATAGATCTTCACCTGGGGATGCAGCACCGCCAGACGGGCGCTCTGCTTGGCCATCTGGGGCGCCGTCGTGAAGATCAGGTTGCAGCCGTCGGCGATGGCCCGCTCGATAGCCTCCTCCACCTGGTCGTCGGTATCCACATTGTCATAAACCTTCGTGGTCATCCTTCCCTTATAGATCTCGTTCAAATGCTGGCGCCCCAGCTCATGGCTGTAGGTCCAGCCGGATGTCTCCGTCGTCTTCGTATAAATAAATCCCGGCTGAAGCTGCTCCGGCTCGATGGAACCGGCCAGCAGCCAGTTTAAAAGCAGCGGTTTTCGCCTGGTGTCCTCCACCTCCTTCGGGCTCTCCACCAGCTCCACCGGACTGCCGCTGTCCGCCAGCTTCACCTCTTCCCGGATCTTCACCATGTCCCTGGCCATCTCCTTCTCCGTCTGGTGGGACACGACATCGTATTCGAAGATCTCCGTATAGATCAGGAAGACGTCGCTGCAGTTCAGATTCACGGCCTGCAGGTCGGACTTCTCGTACGCCTTCGCGAAACGGCTGTAGGTGGAATTAAAGATCATCCTGTCGTCCTCATTCCACTCCTGCCCCGGCTTCTTGCCCATCAGCTTCAGAAGGCGCGCATAGCTGCCCTCCTTGCTGAACCAGACGTCGCATGACTGCGCCGCCTCATAGAAGTCCAGAAACTCATAATACAGCCGGCTCTCATGCGTGTCTTCCTTCTTCGGCAGCATCCGGATCACCTCTCCGTGGATGCTGTAGGCGCCCAGAAACTTCATGACGCTGACCCGCTTGTTGCCCTCCTGGACATAGAACTGATTCATATATTCATATACCAGGATCGGATCCTGGATCCCTTCCTCGATCTGATAGTCGTAGAGATCGGCCCATTTGGCGGCGAACTCTGACTTCTCGGCCAGGATCGGCATGAAATTCTTCGCAAACGCCTGGGTACGCCCCGCCGTCTTCGTCCCGACGATCCTGGAAAGGGGAATGTCGATGACGCCCAGCGGAACCTCCGAAGCGATATCCGTTTCGGATACAAGGCTGTCAAGAACCGGCAGATACGGGAACTCGTCCTTCGCCACGGCGTCCTGATAGCACTTCTTTCCAAGCTTTAGTGCAGATAAATATTCAGCAGATGACATAAATACCTCCATCTTTCATCATTCATAGTTATATTCAGGCGTCACCAGTATATCACAGGAGCGGCCGTTTGGCAAAGGATTTTTCGGCGCCGGGGATGCGCGGCCGATTGGGCCGGCTGAAAAGAAAAAGGCGTTTCTGCGGTGACCCGCAGAAACACCCTCTCATTTGGACTGTGCAGAACCGTAATCGCCGTAATAGGCGTTTTTCTTGCCGTAATACTTTCCGTAATATTTGCCGTAGTAACGGCCGTAATAGCTTCCGTAATAGCCGTTCTTGTCCATATTGACCTTATTCAGAACGACTCCCAGGATCCGGCAGTCGCTCTTCTCCAGCTGCTGCTTCACGTTCTGAACCAGCTTGTAGCTGATCGCGCAGCTCTCCACCACGATGATGGCGCCGTCCGCGTGATGGGCGATGATCGCCGCGTCGATCACGCTGCCCAGAGGCGGCGCGTCCACGATGATGTAATCATAGCTGTCCCTCTTGGCCTCCAGAAGGTTCTGAAAACGCGGTCCCTCCAGAAGTTCGGTCGGATTCGGCGCCGTCGGCCCCGCGAGGATGATATCCATCAGGCTGTCGCCCACCTGGTAGATGACCTCGTCCAGATCGTTCTGGCCGGTCATATAATGGGTCAGACCCAGATGCTTGCCCTCGACGCGGTACCGTCCTTCGATCACGGACCTGCGGATATCCGCGTCAACGAACAGGACATGCTTGCCCGCATCCGCGAAGGACAGGGCCATCTGCATGGACATGGAGGTCTTTCCTTCGTTGGGCGTGGAGCTGGTCATACAGATCGTCTTCACGTCGTCGCCGCAGAAAAGGATGTTGGTGCGGAGCGCCTTGAACGCTTCTCTGGCCTGGTTGTCCAGCTGCTCCGGTCTTCTCAGAATGATCTTCTGCATACTATACCGCCTCCTCCTTTACTGCCGACTGGCGCATCCTGCGCTTTCTCTTTCTCCGGCTTTCTCCCGGCTTACCGGTCGAAGCAGAGAGCTCTTCCTTTTCGAAGACCGGGATCGTACCGAGAACCGTAAGTCCCAGATAGCGCTCCACATCCTCCGGCGTCTTGATCGAGTCGTTCAGAAGGAATTCCAGCACGATCAGAAGCATGGCCAGGAACACGCCGACCATACCGCCCATGATCGTATTCTTCGAGATACTGGGGCTGGTCTTGTGCGTCGGAAGGTTGCCCTCCTCGACGATGTTCGGCGGAGCCGTATCCATGAGCTCGGCGATCCGCGCAGACGCCACCTCCGTGATTTCATCTGCAATGGTCTTCGCGATAAACGGATCGTTGTCCGTAACCGAAATCGTGATAATCCGGGTATCCGAAGGATTGTTCACGCTGATCTTCTGAACCAGGGTCTCATGATCCATGTTCAGATCCAGATTCTCGATTACCTTCTGGGTCACCGGACGGCTGGTGATCATAACCTTATAGTCTTTCGTAAGCTGCGTCCCCAACTGCAGATCCGTAAGGGACGGCAGTGTTGCTGTCTTATTCACGATGTAAAGCATGGTCGAAGACGTGAATACCGGCTTCATCACGAAGGCGGTAAACATCCCCACCATGGCAGCTCCAAGAAATCCGGCGACAAAAATCAGCCAGATCCGTCTCTTCAACGCGTAAAAGAGTTCCATTAAGTCGATCTCGACTTCATCGTCTTGATTTGTGCCCATGTGTCTTCCCTGCCTGTTTATCCTATATTGTATTTCCGAGTTTCAAAATATAGTACTTTTTCCGCATATATGCGGTTATAAAGGTATTCAGATGATCTCGTCCCGAAGCGCCTGCTCCGGATTCCTGTGCAGAAGCCGTTCGGCGTACCCGCCTCCGCAGTGCTTCTCCACCCATTCGCCGGCCTCCCTCATCCTGGGCGGACGGTAGTGCATCCCATGGGAGTCCGTCCCGAGAAAATGGATCCGCTCCTCCTTCAGAAGCTTTCTGACCCATCTGGTCTCCCGCGACAGGAATTTCCCCGTCACGGTCCCGGTATTGACCTGGAAATAAACCCCCAATTCTTCCAGTGCAGCAAGATTCTTCTCGTTTGCAAGACATTCGTAACGTTCGATGTGGGCCGCGATCGGAAGGTAGCCGCCGCTGATCAGACTGCGGAATACCTGCTCGATATGGCGGAAGGTCTCCATCGGGCTGAATTCCACCAGGACATAGTGCCCGCCGTTCAGCGTATGGATCAGACCTTCATTCAGCGATTCCGTCACGGAGCCGACGCCGAAGATCTCATTGCCGATATAAAGCTCCAGTTTGCCGGACAAATCGGACTGCGATACGGCCTGCCTGAGAACCTCGAACTGTTCCTTCTGCTTTGCCGCCGCATCCGCTTCTCCAGGCGCGATATGCGAGGTACATACGATATGGGTAACGCCCTCTCCGCATTCCTGCCGAAGCGCCGCAAGACTCTCCTCCAGATTACCGGAGCCGTCGTCCACGCCCGGTATCAGATGACAATGCATGTCATAGCAGCCGTCCATGACGCCCCTGTCCTCCTTCCCGGCGCCCAACGCACATTATTTTTGATGCCCGTGTTGATCCTTGTTCGCTCCCTTTAAGGTTCTGGCGCACAGATAGAAAGCGGCGGACAATACGATTCCGCAGACGCCCGTGCCCACAACGGCTTTACATATGGAAGAACGATAGATTCCGAAGAACTGTCCCATGTACGACGGCGTGACCGTCTCCCATCCGGACATTCCCCAGATGCGGAAAGCAATTCCCGCAAGTACAACGATCATGGAACCGGCCAGCAGGATCCCGCCCATGTTCCTGACGCCGTGCGACGGATAATGGCAGAGCCAGTACTGGTTCAGCACGCCGGCCAGAAGGATGGCGATGAGTAACGGCACGCATCTGCCGGCCCACCGGCCGAACTCTCCCGAGAGGCTGCTCCACCAGGGACCGAACGGCCACTGCAGCAGATTCTCGTACTTGGTGTCCAGCCTTTCGATCAGGATCTCGAGTCCCGTCCTCGCCTTATCGGTCATCACGATCGACCGTGATTCCAGATACGCGCTTACGTCGGACCGCAGCTGATCCGTCAGAAGCGACGTGTTCGCCCGGTATTCGCCTTCATGCAGGTCGTTCTCCAGCTGCTGCCTCGCAGCCATCACGACACGCTCATAGGTGATCGACTCGTCCATCACAGAATCGGGAATATCCATCAGCGCGAACGACACGCCGGTATCATACCGCAGATCGTCGTAGATCGTCCGGTAATAATCCGTGTCGCTGATATGGTTCAGCACGCTGCTGTCCTGGAACGCTCCGATCCACAGTCCCAGAAACAGAAGCAGGATACAGACCGCAGCTCCGCTCGCCGCCCCCGACAAAACGCGCAGAAACACGCGCAGCTTATGACGGTGATGGGCGCTGAAGAACTTAAGCCACAGCGCCAGCAGGAAACAGATTCCCACGACCGCGCCGCATACCGCCGCCGCCAGGAAGACCGTCTCATACGGAATATACAGACTGTTCATCCGCTCGTCCGTGTCCCTGCGGATATACGCATAGGACTGGGACGGGGTGGCTCCGGCCGCCTCAAGCGCGGCGATGGCGATCGGCTTCGGCGCCTCCGGCGCTTCCGTCCCCGCGGGAACATCCCCGGCCGGTTCCGACGGGGTCTCCCCCGCCTGCGTCTCTTCCTCCGGTTCCGTTCCGGCTTCCCCGGGCTCCGTCTGGGACTCGCCTTCCGGATTCTGCGCCGCTGCGCTCTCCTGGGGCGCCTGCTCCGTCTGGGGAGCCGTCTCCGGCTGAACCCGGCCGACCTCCCGCAGATATCCGCTCTCGACGCCGGTCTGAACATTGGCGTAGATCTCGGAGATCACATAGTCTGCCTGATCGGAAGTCAGGTCATTGTCGTCACGGCTCAGATAGTTCAGGGCCGAATTAATGTATTCCGGCCGCACTTCATAGATGATTCCATCCTGTTCGAACTGGCCATAAATCACTGATACGATGCGTTGCTCATTCTCGTTGATATCCCCTGCGTATACAGTCATCGTCATAGTCAATCCGAAAACTGCGGCAAGGAACGCAATCCGTTCCTTCATCTGTTTCTCCTGCGCTATTTCCTTAGATTTAAATCCTTTTTATTGCAATCCTGTCCGATTTTGTGCGTCACAGAAACCGGGAGCGGCCTGTCGCAGCACCGCCCCCGATATACTGACTGCTTAATTATGTATTATAGCAATATTATTACTTTACTTCAGCCAGATTAATAGTGTAAGTTACATCCTGTCCATTAACCTGAATTGTAACCTTCACAGACTCTGGTGCAAGATCGATATTATCTCTCGTCACCTTACGCTCAATAAGATGCATGATCTGGGCACGAGTATACTCTTTTTCATTATAATCTACCTTTGCTTTCGTTCCCGCATCAGCCATATTCATTAACACATTAACAGATTCCTTAGCAGCATTCTGAATGGCATCATCTGTAGCTTCTTCTCTCACTACAACATCAACCGTCTTACTTGCTACTATATCTGCAGCGATCACAATACCCGCAGCCTCGTGCCTTTCTGAAACATCTGCGAGTCTGTTCTCAGCCTCTTTCTCCTTCTCCGGTATAGACGGACCTGATGGCTGAGACGGAACAGAACCGCTGCCACTATAAGCCTGAGCTGCTCTTACAGCTACTGCAGAACCGTCGCTGTGATACTGCTTGGAGGTATAGGGCTTGCTGCCGGTGGTGCCGTTCACGGTAAAGGTATAGTTGATACCGTTAATAACCTT
The DNA here is from genome assembly GCA_947624815.1 of uncultured Lachnospiraceae bacterium. Classification (GTDB taxonomy): domain Bacteria; phylum Bacillota; class Clostridia; order Lachnospirales; family Lachnospiraceae; genus UBA3402. The sequence goes on from CANQME010000101.1 coordinate 12,439, forward strand.
CACACCCTCATACAGAGCGCCGTACGTACCATCATGCGTCTCGTTCATGTAATACACATTGCTATTGACCTCGATCAGTCCGGTTACCAATGCACCGTTGCTGTCTAAGAAGTACCAGTGATTATCTGTCGGATCCAGGAACCAGCCCTTAGCCATAATGGTATCTGCTTTCAGATAATACCATTTGCCATCAGCGGTGTTCACCCACTCGGCGGCAGCGTACTTGCCGTCATCCTTCACATACTTCCAGTCCGCCCCAACGCTTTCCCAGCTAGCAGCAAAAGAACTTAATGCGCTTCCGCAGGAAAGTGCAGCAACCAGTGCAGCTACAAAAATTGTTTTCCTCTTCATTTGCTCTCCTTTTCCTGACAGGAATTTTATTTGCCTTATGGCATTACCCATCATTTGAGATTCATAATATCATACAATTACATGAATTGCAACCGTTTTTTCGTCTAAATATGGTACTTTTAATAGAACAAAAACGGATATTTCTACCAAAAGTGCTATTTGATGATGGATGTCGTTCATATCGCTGGCAGTTCCAATGCGAACGATATCCTCTCCTGAGTTCCGAAGTTTAATATAGACGAAATCACCCGCAAACCCTTGTGGTTAGCGGTAATTTTTTGTCAATA
>CANQME010000102.1 GCA_947624815.1 uncultured Lachnospiraceae bacterium
AACGGAGAGAAAATTTATATAAAAGAAGCAAGAAAACCCAGTAAAATCAATGGGTTTGGCAATTTAACAATTGCCTAGAATAAATAGTCGGAAGGAGAAAACGGGCTGTGAGAATTCTTCTGCTTGGTGGAACCGGGGCAATGGGGATGTCCCTTGCCCCGATTTTGTTATCCCGCGGGGATAATGTATTTGTGACGACAAGGTCATATCGGGAAGATAAGGACGGGAAGGGGATACATTATATCCAGGGAAATGCACACCAGCCGGCGTTCCTGAAAGAGGTCTTGAAAGAACCGTATGATGCGGTCGTCGATTTTATGATTTATGGGACAGAGGAGTTCAAGGAGAGAATAGATCTTTTACTGTCATCTACCCGGCAGTATGTGTTTTTAAGTTCTGCCAGGGTATATGCTGAGAGTAATACTCCGATCCGTGAGGATTCTCCCAGACTGCTTGATGCATGTAAAGATAAAGAATATTTGGCCCAGGAGGAATATGCATTATCCAAAGCCAGGGAAGAAAATTTGTTATGTGGTTCGGGACGAAGCAATTGGACTATCATCCGTCCATACATTACATATAACAGCAACCGTCTGCAGCTGGGCGTTTTTGAAAAAGAAGACTGGCTGTATCGAGCGCTACATGGAAGATCCATTGTATTCCAGAAGGATATAGCGGCACGTATGACTACTTTGACCTATGGGTATGACGTTGCAAAAGCCATGGCCTGTATTATCGGAAATGAAGGGGCATATGGGGAGTCATATCATATTACATGTCCGGAAACTATCCGATGGGATGAAGCGCTGGAAACTTATCTTGATGTGATAGAAGAAAAAACGGGAAATCGTCCCACAGTCACATATATCCGGGAATCAGAGAGACTCGCCCAGCTGATGGGAAATACCTGCCAGGTAAAGTATGACAGACTTTATGACCGGGTGTTTGATGATGGAAAAATACGTTTGCTGACAGGGGAAGACATTGTATATACATCACCCCGGGAGGGACTCAGAAGATGCCTGGAAGAACTGCTCGATTCTGGTGAGATGAAAGCTGTCTCTTGGGCGGTGCAGGGCTACATGGACAGATTCGCTGGAGAGAGAACCCCTTTGAAAGAAATACCTGATGCCAAAAGACGGGTGAAGTACCTGCTCTGCCGATATCTGCCGGGAGTTATGAAAGCAAGACAAGATTTGGGGAAATTGGTTTGCAGGAGGTAATGAATGGAGAGTAACCACAGGCTGATAGCGCGGAATACAGTGTTCCTGTATTTCAGACAGATGCTGGTCATGTTTGTAGGTCTGTACACGTCCCGTGTGATCCTAAATGCCCTTGGCGTTGCCGATTATGGGATCTATAATGTGGTCGGCGGTTTTGTGGCCATGTTCAATATTATATCAGGTGCATTCTCCGTGGCAATTACGCGATTCATGGCGTATGTACGTGGGAACGGCGGACTGGACGAGATGCGGAAATGCTATTCGGCGGCTGTTGTTATTCAGGCTGCGCTTGGCATATGCATATGTCTTCTTCTGGCTACAGTCGGGGTGTGGTATGTTGTCAATATCATGGTTCTTCCGGAAGGACGCACGGGAGCTGCCATATGGGTACTGTTTTTCTCTGCGCTCTCTTTTTTCGTGAGTCTGATCAGTATCCCCTATAATGCCATGATCGTGGCCCATGAGCATATGCAGGCATTTGCTTATATCGGCATAGCGGAAGCAGCTCTAAAGCTTGCAGTGGCGATGCTGGTGCGATTCAGCCCATGGGACAAGCTGGTCATCTACAGCCTGTTGACAGTTCTGTCAGCGCTGCTGGTACGAATTCTTTATGCCGCTTACTGCCGCAGACACTTTGAGGAATGTCGTTTTACTTGGAATTTTGACCGGGTGATGCTCAGAGAAATGCGAGTTTTCGTGAGCTGGGCTTTCTTGGGAAACGGTTCCGTCTGGCTGAAAGACCAGGGTATCAATATGATTATGAATCTTTTTGGTGGTACAACAGTGAATGCGGCCAGAGGGATTGCAACCAGTATTAATAATGCGGTACAGAGCTTTACGAATAATTATATCCAGGCGATTCAGCCGCAGATTACACAGTTATGCGCGTCCGATAACTGCGGGGCCATGCATGACCTGATTAACCGGAGCTGCAGGTATGCGTATTATCTGATGCTGATTCTGTGCCTGCCGATGATCAAGAATATCAGATATGTGTTACAGATTTGGCTGGTGCAGGTTCCGGAGTATGCTGCGGAATTTGCAGTATTTGCCTTGTTGGAGTCACTGGTTCATAGTCTTGTGAATCCCCTGCTTTATGGTGTTCTGGCGACTGGCCGGATTAAAATATATGAGATCGTTCTGTCCATAACATACACAGCGACGTTGCCACTTTCCTGGCTTTTGTTGTGGCTTGGGTATCCTATGATTTCAGTTTACTATATTGTATTGTTTGCGACGGTGCTGGTTGTTGTGATTCTAATCTGGCAGTCCGCTTATACTTATGGCCTTTCCTGCAAGGTATTCACGCGGAAAGTGATGCTTCCTGTAGTGGTGGTAACTGTATTGTCTGTTTTTGTTACGCGGTTCACGGAGGTCATGACTGCTTCCAGATTCTTCAATTTTATGGCAGAATCCTGTGTATCGGTAGGGGTAACCGCGGTAATCATTTTAATCTTTGGCATGGAAAAAGGAGAGAGAACGGAATTATTCTGTTTTGTTAAGAATAAGGTATTCCGAGTAAAGTAAGTGTGTAATTGGCGGCCACAGGCCGACTTTATTATAAGCATATATTTTAAGGAGGCAATCGGATGTTCAAGCTATCAAACTTAAGAAAAGAGACTAAAAACGGATGGACATACCTTGTTTGTGATTTTTCTGTAACAGGCAGGAAAAGCCCTTTTGATGAGGACACTATGTGGGTGGCCGTGGAGGAGAAAAATGCAGATATGCTTTCCGACAGGGTTTATGATCCGTTTGTGCTGGTGCCGGTCATTTTGGGAATGTATTACAGGCAGAATGTGCGCATTGAAGGTAATGTATCCCCTCGCCTGTACCACAACATGACGCATTACCTGATGAATATCTTCAATCGCTTCTCTGATCGGACAAGCCCTATAAAACTGTCCGTGGGGGGGTACGATGTAGTAGAAGACGGGCCTTCGAATCTGATAGGAACCAGTATCTCATGCGGTGTGGATTCCATGGTTACTATTTATGATAATTATATCAATGAGTCTGATCCGACGTTCAGGATAAACAGTCTGTTTTTTGTTAATTGCGGGACCCATGGGGATTTCGAAGATAAAAAATCGTATCGGATATTTCAGGATAGAGCGAATCTGAACAAAGGAGCAGCGGATGATCTTGGGTTGCCCATGTATTTGGTCAATTCCAATTTCCATGCTTTTACGCATAGAGTTGGAGAACAGAAAATAGGCTATTTGGCGATATATTCCTGCGTGTTGAGTCTGCAGAAGTATATCAGGAGATATTATACGTCAAACAACCTCAGCTATGATGAGATCGCGGAGTTTTCAAAGCTTTCAAGGGATTTTGATATAGCAGAATATGCGGAATCGTATATGCCGCATCTGATTTCGACGGAGAAATTTGAACTTGTGATCGATGGCTGCCAATACACGCGTGCTGAAAAGACAGAAAGGATCAGTGACTGGGAGTTTGCGCAGAAGCATCTTAATGTATGTAATGCCCCTGCTGAAGGGGGGCATAATTGCAGCTGCTGTAATAAATGCATGTGGACGTTGATTCCCCTGGAGGCAATGGGAAAGTTGGAGCAGTTTGACAAAGTTTTTGACCTGAATCAGTACCGTAAACATGCTTTTAAGTGGAAATGCCGTTTTTTGGCTCATTATGGGAACGATTCCATGGAGACATCTATTATTAGGTACGCCAAAGCGCATGGTATGAAGCTGCCACCGAGACCAGTTGTATTGTTAGTGATGTATATTAAAAGAGGCATGAGAAAGCTAAGGGCAAGATAGAGGATGATTCTACTTTGGTATTATTCGGATTTACTATCGGGATTAGAGATGTTACTTGCCTATGTTGGATTGATTGTGGGTTATTTATCATGAATCTTGTTTACGCACTGCACGAAAAGAGAATTAGAAGTTGTTAAATTAATAGTTAAAATTGTTGAGGTCCATGACAAAGGTTTTAGATATGTTAAAATATATGGCAATTGGAGCTATTTTGTTTATTATATTGATGCTTAATCCTGTCTTGTTAGTTTGTATTTTGGGAATATGGATTGTAATTATAGTGGTATCTCATTTAAAGCAAAATAAACAGTATAGTCTTTTGATTTTATCCTGTATTGCTATTTTCATAAGAATAGTGACGGCAGCAAAAATAGACACCCCCATAGTATCTGATTTTGCAACTTATTTCAAAGCAGCACAATTGTTTGCGGAAGGTGAAAGCTTCGTTGAACCGGGGGGGTACTTTTCGATGTGGGGCTACAATACAGGAATTGTTATTCTTTATGGTTGTTTGTTAAAGATATGCAATTCAGCCCTTTTTCTTAGAATTATAAATAGTATATTTGAGGGTGGCACAATTATATTTGTATATTTGATTTCTTTCCATGCATTTAAGAATAGAAAAGGCGCGCTGTTTGCAGCTACTGCTTTTACATTTAGTCCCTTCAATATTTTATATGTTACGGTATTAAGTAATCAACAATGCAGCCTCTTTTTTATTATGGTAGGATTGTTTGTTCTTTGGAATGATCAAATAGAAGATACAGTACGTTTCAGTGTGGCAGGCATGCTAATGGGAATAGCAAATGCGTTGAGAGCAGATGTATTGCCTTTTGTAGTCAGCGTTATATTTTGCTTACTATATGGAATGATAAGTTGTAAGGAAAGGCGTATGTACTTACTCAAAAATGTACTGTTATTTGTGGTTTCGTATTTTGGAACGAATTGGGTTATTTCGGAAGTAATAATTATAAGTGGAATAAATCCATTAGGAACTAGATATGGTAATAAGGTATGGAAGTTCGCAGTAGGTCTTAATATTGATACCCGTGGCATGTGGAGTCAGGCAGACACGGATTTGTTGAATCAGGGTATGATTACATGGGAACTTCTTTTGCAAAGAATAAAAGGAATATCTGTTAGGCAGTATCTTGATTTATTTATCGATAAACTTCGAATTTTCTGGTTGGAGAACCCAAATGGTTGGAGTATAGGGCACTGGGACAATTCAAAGTTGAAAAATTACATATATCGTTTGGATGCACAGTATTGGGGAATAGTGTTTTTCCTAGGAAATATAGGAATGCTAAAGACAATGTGGCAAGAAAAGTTCAACCACTTTTCACAGACATTTTTCCCGATTTGTATGATATGTACATCATGTGTATTTATGATTATTGAGGTTCAGCCTAGATACAGATATAGTTTTTCTATATTGTTTTTTATTGCATTAGCATCTGTTTACCCAGATATGGAAAACTTGTTATATAGTTTATCTAGAAAAGGGGAAATCGATAATGATTTTTAATTCTAAAAAGCTATTTAATGTCGTTTTCGGATTATTTGCAGCGAGAGTATTGTTTTTGGTTCTGGTTCCTCCCTTTTGTGGGATTGCCAACAATGGTGATTTCCAGAGACTTATGATACCTGTAGGCTTAGATTATAGAATCAATCCATGGACAGCGGAAAATTATTACGACAATTTTTTTAATTGGGTAACGAATGATTATATATATATTACACCTGTTGATAATGGATGGCGTAATATTTTTGAGATATTCCCTCGTTTGGCCATTATTATAAGTAACCGGATTGTTAATGGCAAATTTGATATAAGATATATGGGGATTGTAAATGCAATATTCTATCTGTTTTCTGTTTGGATTCTGGTAAAACTGATAGAAAAGATTCAGAACGGATGGCGGTATGTGTTATTATGCATGGCGCTTTTAGTTTTAGGTGATACTTATATTATTCAGTATATGAACAGTTTTTATTCCGAAATTGGTTCAGTGACATTCATACTGTTATTATGGGATATGCTGATAATTGGATTCCTATACATGAAAGATGGGGGGGTTGCACATAAAATTATATATGTTTTAATAAGTTCAATTGCAGCTATATTTTCTGTTTTATGTAAACAGCAGGATATTTTGCTAATCCTTCCTGTTTCCGTAATATTTTTTTTGTTGTTTCGTCATTTGGCAGTGAAGTTGAAATATACCATTCTTTGGCTTATATGTTTTTGGACAATTTGTCTTTGGGCTTTCAGCATTAATGAAGGTGATGGTAATATAACAGTTTTTAATGTGATAAGCGAGGATATGATGGAAATATCAGAATGTCCCGAAGAACATTTGAAAGATATGGGCTTATCTGATTCAGAAATTGAGCTTTTTATATCTGGAATTGGGCTTAATGCTTATACGCTGCTATATTATGATTGGAGTGTTTTTAGTGATAAGATTTCGCGAATGGATGAGGTAAAAATAATAATTAATGAACCGCAGGTGTTCATAAAAATGCTTGTGAAAAGATCCCGCAACCTGTTTAAGGACGCTCCTTTAGGAAATTATACAAAAGAATCAGGAGCCACTTGCGGGGAAAAGACAAATGAAAATAGACTGTGGTATAAAGTAAAACAAATAGTATATGAAAATGACGCTTTATTTTATTTTGGGGTATGCATGGTAGCTATTCTATTAGCCTTAGTTGGAAGATATATTTATTTCCTTTCAGAAATTCCAGCAGAAGTATTTAAAGTATATTTGTTAATTCCTCTTTCCAATTTATTACGTTTTTTTACAGTGCTTATGGGTGATTGCTCCTCTGGAGACTTTAAGCACTTCTTTTCCACAAATTTTGAATTTGATATTATATACATTTGCAACTTCATTTTGTTATCAATGATAATATATGGATTTCTAAAAGAACAGTATGACAAGCTCTATGCAAGAAAAGCCAGATAGGAGGAAGGTATACCACCCGAAATGAAAACAATATTTGAAAATACTAGCGTTATTCTCCCGGCAATCAATGAAACGTTCTCATTTGAACAAACCGTGGATATTATCCTGCAGACATGCAGCAGGAAAGATTTATGCGAATTCGTTGCGGTAGTCTGTAAACGTACAACGAAGGACTGCCTGGCATATATAGAAAAGTCTAAGGAAAAATGTGAGGCAGCAGGAATACCGTTCACTATCCTCTGGCAGAAAAAGCCGTATGCGGGCGGCGCATGCCAGGACGCCATCGATATCTGCAAGGGATCGCACCTCATTATCATGTCCACTGATCTGGAGACAGACCCGCACCTTGTTCATGAACTGATCAGGGAAGAAAAGAACCATCCGGACGATATTACTACAGCGTCCCGCTGGCTGAAAGGCGGCTCCTTCAGCGGATATGATAAAAAGAAAGAGATTCTGAATTATATTTTTCAGCATATGTTTTCCCTCTATTATGGGGTAAAGATGACAGACATGACCTACGGATTCCGTATATTCCCGACACAGCTGATGCAGCAGATCAGGTGGGAGGAGATGCGGCATCCATTTTTTTTGGAAACGGCACTGAAGCCTGTCCGTCTGGGCGTAAAACTGTATGAGATACCCACGAAGTGGGCAGCCAGGCAGGAGGGGGAATCCCAGAATACATTTATTCAGACATTTGCCTATCTGAGACCGGCCGTGAAGTGCAGGTTCTATGGGAAAAAGAAGATATTAAAGACGGACGCAGGGATATAAGAAGACCACCCATAATTTTTGACATGGCATAAAAACAGACTGCTTAGAATTTTGATGGAGGACAGAAGGATGAAGTATCTGATACTGGGCGCGGGCCCTGCCGGCCTGACTGTTGCAAATGTGCTGAAACAGAATGGGATCACGGATTTTCTGGTACTGGAGAAAGAGTCGGAGGCCGGTGGATTATGCCGTTCCACGGATGTGGACGGCTCTCCATTTGATATCGGCGGCGGACACTTCCTGGATGTGCGCAGGCCGAAAGTAAATGCTTTCCTGTTTCAGTTCATGCCGGAAGAGGAGTGGGACAGATATGACCGGGACAGCCGGATTATCATAAACGGCAGACTGGTCAGCCACCCCATTGAGGCAAATATTTGGCAGATGGAAGTGGAGGACCAGGTGGAATACCTGAAGTCCATTGCAGCTGCGGGCTGTAACACCGGAAAGGAGATGCCGGAGGCTTTTATTGACTGGATATACTGGAAGCTTGGCACGAAGATTGCTGATGATTACATGATCCCTTACAACCGGAAGATGTTTGGCAGCGAGCTCAACCAACTTGGGACATACTGGCTGGAAAAGCTTCCGAATGTAAGCTTTGAGGAGACCCTCCTGTCCTGCCTGACAAAAAAAGCATATGGACGCCAGCCGGGGCATGCGCAGTTTTATTACCCGAAGAAATATGGATACGGCGAATTGTGGCTCAGGATGGCGGACATGGTAAAGGACCATGTTGAATATGGGAAAATCGTGAAAGGGATTGATTTTGAAGCAAGGACGGTTACTACCGGGGATGGGGATATGTACCGGGCGGATACAATCGTAACGACCATTCCATGGCCTGAACTTGAAGAGGTTTTCGGTATGCCGGAAGACATACGGGCGGGGATCGGGGAGTTGAAGTACAGTTCCGTCCAAACGGAATACCACGGAGAAAATCTGGAGACTCCCTGCCAGTGGATCTACTGTCCTGCCCCGGAGGTTCCATACCACAGGATTTTAGTGCGGCACAATTTCTGCCCAGGAAGCCGCGGATACTGGACGGAAACAAACGCCAGCCGCGTTGCCGGACAGGAAAAAAGCGGGTATGCATACCTGAATAAATATGCGTATCCGCTGAATACTGTCAGGAAACCGGAGATCATGGGAAGGCTGCTTGCCTGGGGCAGGACGAAAAACGTCATAGGCCTTGGACGGTGGGGGGAGCACCAGCATTATAATTCCGATGTGGTAGTGGACCTGGCCATGAATTTGGCGGATGAGATTATATACCATAACTGAGTACAGTCAGAGAAAGGAATATTTGCGAATGAATAAGACAGTCCCGATGACTTCCCTGTTTCTGTCCCAGTCCTATGGAGATGCCTGGGAGGATTACCAGCGATCCCTGCGCAGGCCTGATTTCCCTAAATGGGATTATGTGGTTCTTACGGCCTCGGATGAACACCAGGGGGAAGGGTTCCGGGAGCAGATACGGCACCGCCTGGAGCAGGGGCGGCTCCCGAAGCAGCCCCATTTTGCCGTAGTACCTGATCCGGACGGGAAACGTGTGGGTTCCGGAGGAGCGACACTGGGTGTCCTGAGATATATAGCGGAACGGGAAGGGAAGGCGGATCTTTCAGGCCTGAGAATCCTTGTGATCCATTCCGGCGGGGACAGCAGGCGGGTGCCGCAGTATTCAGCGCTTGGCAAGCTGTTTTCCCCGGTTCCCCATGAATTGCCGGACGGCAGGCCTTCCACTCTGTTTGATGAGATCATGGTGACCATGACTGCCATGCCGGGGCGTATCAGGGAGGGAATGCTGCTCCTTTCCGGGGATGTGCTCCTGTTGTTCAACCCGCTGCTTGTAGATTACAGCGGACAGGGGGCTGCGGCCATTTCCTTCAAAGAAAGCGCGGAGACCGGAAAAAACCACGGTGTATTCCTCAGGGGAACGGACGGCCTTGTGAGGAGATGCCTGCAGAAGCAGGATGTGGAGATGCTGAGGGAGGCAGGAGCTGTAAATGAGAAGGGCTGCGTCGATATTGATACCGGCGCAGTTATTTTTTCGTCGGATATGCTGAATGCCCTGTACAGCCTGGTTTGTGAGAACGGCATCCTGACTGACCGGTCATTTGAACGGTATGTGAATGAACACGTACGCCTGTCACTGTATACGGATTTCCTTTACCCGCTTGGTACAGAGGCAACCTTGGAGGATTTTTATAAAGAAAAACCGGAAGGGGAGATGTGTCCTCGGCTTCTGGAGGCCAGGAAGGAAGTCTGGAACCTCCTGCGGCCGTACCGGATGAAGCTGCTGCGGCTGGCTCCTGCCAAGTTTATTCATTTTGGCACAAGCAGGGAGATCCTTCAGCTGATGTCTTCCGGGGTGGAAGAGTATGGGAATCTGTGCTGGGGACGCCATGTGAACAGCAGTCTTATGGGAACAGCGGCCGGGTACAACAGCGTTCTTTCTGATCAGGCTGTATGCGGGAGGGAATGTTATCTCGAAAACAGTTATGTGCATTCCGGGAGCAGGGTTGGTGACCGTGTGATCCTGTCCTATATTGACATTCATTCCGGGAAAAATATCCCGTCCGGCGTGGTACTCCATGGCCTGAAACTGGAAGGCGGGGAGTTCGTAGCCAGGATATACGGCGTTACAGATAATCCGAAGGAAAATGCGATGGGAACATTTCTTGATGCTTCGCTGGATGACTTTATGCGGAAGAACCGGATTCCTGAATCGGAACTGTGGGAGACTGGAGAACCCCACTCGATATGGGAAGCAAGGTTATACCCACGGTGCAGTCATATCGGTCAGGCTGTCGATGCGGCCCTGAACCTGTATGCGTTGATGCATGGGAAAGGAGATATCAGTGTCTGGAGGGGCAGCAGGAGAGAAAGCCTTCATTCCAGTTTCCGGAAAGCGGATACAAAAGCAGTCCTTGACTGGGATGGCAGGATGGGTGATCTGGTACGGATGGACAGGATCCTGAACCTGGTCAGGGCGGGGAAACCTGCATCGGAAGGCCGGGCGTTTCTTAACGGGGGTCACCTGACACCGATCCAGGAGCAGTGGCTAGGAAACCGGCTCAGGACTGCGGGCTTTTCTGAAAGGCTCCGTCTGTACTATTATGTAGGCACTGCGCTTGGAGGTGAGGCGGGGGAAGAGATGGTCGGCCGCTGTTTCCAATGCATCAGCAGTGCGATACAGGGGACACTGGAAAGCCGTATCCTTACATGCCGGGGAAGCCGGATTGTGAAGGAGAGTCACACGGTCAGATTTCCGCTCCGTGTTAACTGGGGTGGCGGATGGAGCGATACCCCTCCATACTGCAATGAGAAGGGCGGGACGGTTCTGAATGCGGCGGTCAAACTGAACGGAAGTTACCCGGTAGAAGTGACACTTAAGAGGACAGATTCCAGGAAGATTGTCTTTGACAGTAGGGACATGGATGTACATGGTGAGTTTACGGATATCGCCGAACTGCAAAGGACTGGGGACCCGTATGATCCGTTTGCACTGCAGAAAGCAGCACTGGCTGCCTGCGGGATCATTCCGAGAGAGGGCGGAAACCTGAACAGTGTGCTGGATGCTCTTGGGGGCGGTTTTGAGATGCATTCCGAGGTGAACGGTGTCCCCAAAGGAAGCGGACTTGGAACGTCCAGTATTCTTGCGGCAGCCTGCGTGAAAGCCCTGCTGGAATTTCTGGGAGAAGCATATACGGAGGACATGCTTTATCGCACAGTACTGATAATGGAACAGATCATATCCACGGGGGGCGGCTGGCAGGATCAGGTCGGAGGGATTACGGAGGGAATCAAGCTGATTACTTCGGTTCCCGGTATCTGCCAGGAACTTAAGGTGGAGCATCTGGAACTGCAGGAGGATACATGGAAGGAGCTGAGGGAGCGGTTCATCCTGATCTATACCGGGCAGAGGCGCCTTGCTAGGAATCTTCTGCGGGATGTGGTCGGCCGCTATATTGGGAGTGATCCGGATGCGTTATACGCTCTGGATGAGATCCAGAAGGTGGCTGTCCTGATGGGGTTTGAACTGAAACGGGGGGACATCGATGCGTTTGCGGCTCTGATGAGCAGGCACTGGGAATTGTCCCGCCAACTGGACGTCGGAAGCAGTAACACCCTGATCGATCAGATTTTCGAGAGCATAGACGACTTGATTGACGGGAGGATGATCTGCGGGGCCGGAGGGGGAGGCTTCCTCCAGGCGGTGCTGAAAAAAGGAATACGGAAGGAGAGGGTCCATGAACGGCTGAAGGAAGTGTTCATGGATACCGATATCGACATCTGGGATTGTGAGGTGGTCTGAATGTTGAAAGGAATCAGTAAGCTAGTGACAGGGGATATGCTTAAAGCCCTGTCGGATATGGGACATGGAGATGAACTGGTCATAGCGGACGCAAATTTTCCGTCGCATGCAACTGGGCAGAGAGTCATTGAATGTCCGGGGCTTGACGCATGTATGCTTCTGAGGGAGATTGTGAAACTGTTTCCACTGGATTATGCGGTGGAACATCCAGCGGTCGTGCTGGATCTGATACCTGAGGATATAGCGGTTGGATTCAGGGCTGAAATATGGGATGAGTATGGGGAGATATTGGAAAAAGAATATGGGGAAGGGGCTAAACTGTACCCGATCCCCCGTCAGGATTTTTACGAACGAACAAAAAAGGCGTATCTGGTGATTCAGACAGGGGAGGAAAGACAGTATGGTGATTTGCTGTTAGTTAAAGGAGTTATAAGAGCGGTGGAAAAATGGGGCAGAAAGGATAGTATGAGAATATAGAAAAGGAATAGAGTGAAAATGAAAAAAGTCATGCTAGTCTTCGGCACCCGCCCGGAGGCCATTAAAATGTGCCCTTTAGTCAACGAACTAAAGGCCAGAAATACAATTCAAACCGTCGTCTGTGTCACTGGCCAGCATCGACAGATGCTGGATCA
>CANQME010000103.1 GCA_947624815.1 uncultured Lachnospiraceae bacterium
ATATTGACAAAAAATTACCGCTAACCACAAGGGTTTGCGGGTGATTTCGTCTATATTAAACTTCGGAACTCAGGAGACACAGAATAATGGGCAGATGAAAGAAGGTTATTATCTGCCCATTATTTTGTGGTTTTTTGTCAGGTTACGTCAAAATGTGGTTGCTAGGTTATGGAAGAAGTGCTATAATAGGTTAACTGTAAAATAGGTTGCATAGGGAGAGTTCAGAGATGAGACGGAAAGCAGCGTTATTTTTAGCGGTTCTGATGGCACTTGAGACACCGGTTGTATCTGCGGCGAAGACGCTGTATTCCCTGCCGGTAACGGTAACCCCGGAGGTGAAAACAGGCGGGGAGACGGCTTTCGGCGAGACGGAGCCGGAAGCGCAAACGACGGCCGGGGAGACCATGGAGAGCGTGGAAGGCACGGGCCTCGAAGAGACCATGGAGAGCGTGGAAGGCTCAGGTCTCGGGGAAACCCTGGAGACCGGGGAAGACTCTGGCCACAAGGAGACCCTGGGGACCGGGAATGGCACGGGAAACGGAATGGACGCTATGATCAGCCGGATCCCGGAGACGGCGCCCGGAGAAGATCCGGCGCCCGGCGAGGATTCCACAGAAGGGAACGAGACGGAAGCCGGCGAACCGACAGAGAATGAGGTTGACACCGCGACGCCGGCGGATGCGGACAGCTCGTACGGCATACGCGAGATCAGCCTGATACGGACAGGGAACCTGAAGATCGACATTCAGGGTGTCGTCGAGGAGGACTCGTCTGTCTGGCAGGCAGAGCTTCACAGAACCGGCGGGAACAGCAAGGATGAGCAGGACCAGACGGTTTCGGAGGAATTTACGCTGCCGGAATCATCAGGCGACGTCTATTCCCGCACATCGGTGCTTTTCGAAGAGCTTGCGCCGGGACGGTACGATCTGAAGCTGACGCCTTTGTCGGAGACGGAGGGCTCCTATCTCCCTTATGAGCAGACGGAGATCGCGGTCGGTACGGATCTGACCACTCTCCACCTGATGAATGACGACCCGAAGAATCATGGTTATACGGATCCGGCCGCCGCGGAGAAATTCGGCGTTCTTGTCATGGGCGATGTGGACGGCGACGGAACGCTGGACGACGCGGACAAGGATCTTCTGATGGAATACATTTCCGGAAGCGATGAGGACGGAGCCTCCTCATCGAGAGGAGACTTAAACGGCGACGGCCTCGTCGACCTGCGGGATATGGCGGCGTTCGCCCGGTATTACGGCGAGGGTCTTGAGAAGCAGAAGGCGCGTCCGTCGGAAACGCTTTTGATCCGGGACGGCGATGTGACAGAGAACGTGGAGGAAGGGACCGAGGTAAGCGGCTCCCTGCTGGGCGCCATGACCGGGGAAGCGGAGGCGGTTACGCTGAGAAGCACCGGGGCTCCGATCAGCGAGACATCCGCGGTACAGATCTCGGCCGAATTTACGGAGCCGAAGACCATGGAGGGCTTCGTGATCGAGCCTGTGCCGGGTTCGGAAGGCAGCATTCGGGACGGTCAGGTGACCGTGGAGACGGAAGACGGCGGAACGAGGACATTTACGGTAAAGAACGGCCAGGTATCCCAGCTGGTCAGAACGATCAGAGCCCGGTTCGCCCTGAGCGCGGCGGGCGGGGACGAGATGCTGCAGGGCATGCCGATCGTCATCGATCTGAAGGGCCAGGTCGCGGTGAAGAAGATCACGATCAAGGTTACGAAGACCATGAGCGGCGGAAGCCTGGCGGAGATCTCGAACGTGGAGTTCTACGGCGACATGGCGGACCGGATCCCGGAAGCACCCATGTCCGTGCCGGAGCCCGTAAACGTGGAGAACGGAAGCGAAAGCTTTGTATTAACCTGGAAAAAGATACCGAATGTAACGGGTTATGAGGTTACAGTAACCGGAACGAACAGCAAGAAGCAGGCGGGTTCCGAGACGCACAGCGTGGAAACGGCCTCTCTGGAGGTGACCAGTCTGAACGGTTCGGATCTGGTCAACGGCAATACCTACGACATAGAGGTGCGGTCGGTCAACGGCGCCTGGAGGAGCCAGGCGGCCGTGGCGCAGGCCAGTCCCCGCGCGATGGGACTGCCGCCCGCTCCGGAAAACCTGGTGATCCAGACCGGCAACCGCCGTCTGGTGATCAGCTGGAAGGACATGAAGGATACGGATACCTACAACCTGTTCTACCGGTCCGTATCGGGCAGCGCCGCGTCCTATCAGTCGGTGAAGAATATCGACGGAACCAGATACGAGCTTCTGGATCTGGAAAATGAAACGGAATACGAGATCTATCTGACCGGCGTCAATTCCATCGGCGAAGGGCCCGAGTCCCTGCATTATATGGCGGAGACCATCAGCCTGAATGCGCCGGAGACGCCGAACTACAAGCTGATCAACACGGAGACGGCGGGACGGTCTGTCACCGACCATATCGAGGCCGTCGAGTACGGCGGCGACGGGGAGCATGAATTCGATATCGTGGACGGACAGTATGACACGGCCTGGGTCCGGAACGACTGGGACGCCGGCTATACGTATCCGGACGACCGGAAGGCGCCTGTCGTCACGCTGGATCAGGAGTACGAGATGGATACGGTCATCGTCGTCCCCGACGAGATGCAGACCTATGAGATGACCGGCGCGACGCTTCAGTACTGGGACGACGCCGGGACAAAGACGACGCTTAAGACCACAATGCGGCGGAAGGTCAGCAGCAACAACAAGCTCTACTACGTATTCCAGACAGAGGAGCCGTTTACGGCAAGGAAGGTACAGCTCCTCATGGGAAATACATACGGACACGCCAACCGGATCAGCGTCGCCGAGATGAAGTTCTACTATTATGATCCGATCGAGCATGAGATCATGGATCTCTATACGGATTCCTACCATGTGGTTCTTCGGAATGATGTGACGCTGACGCAGATCAGCGCCCTGCGCGCGAAGCTGGAGATCAAAGACAGCGTCAGCGGTGAATATCATCCCAGGAAGGCGGAGCTGGAGACGGAGCTGGACAACGCGGAGAAGATCCTGCGGGACGGCAATCTGCAGGCAAAGATACTGGCGGTGGATCCGAAGGACACGGTCCGTTCCGATAACCATATTACATTCAGGGGCGGGCTGAACACCTACCAGCCGCTGGGCGTCACGGCGCTGGCCGGCGAGACGGTGACGGTCTTCGTAGGCGGTCCCATGGTGCGCAACGGCGACTCCACCAGACTGAATCTGGTGATCTCCCAGTACCATGGCAGCAGCAACGCCGTGTTTAAGACGGTGGGAGCCTTAAAGGGCGGACCGAATGAGATCACGGTCACGGCGCTGGACAATATGAATCTGGAGCGAGGAGGACAGCTGTACGTCGAGTATACCGGAGCGTCGGGAGACGAGCAGTACGGCGTCCGCGTCAGCGGCGGTCACCCGTCGGCGGTCCTGGATCTGTCGGATGAAACGAACGTCCAGAAGCGGGTGGAGCTTGCGAAGCAGTATCTGACCGAGGTGACGGAGCAGAACAGCAGCGCCCAGGCGGATCATGAGAAGAACCACAGTCAGTATCAATGGGAACCGGAGAACTGCATTTACCAGGGAACGGACATCCTGACCCGCTACGGCATGATCTCGACGGCCGCGGCCCAGGTTCTGGCCGGTCTCGGCGGCGGAAGCATCGACGCGATGGCGGTGAAGCTTGAGCAGTCCATGCGGGCGTTCGACGAGATGATGGTGCTGTTCTATCAGCACAAGGGTCTGAGCGAGGATCCGGAGGCGCCGGCCTACAACCGGATGCCCGTAAGCCGGATCAATATCCGCTATCAGAGAATGTTCGCCGGAGCGTTCATGTACGCGGGCGGAAAGCATATCGGCATCGAGTGGCCGGAGCTTAAGGGCATGATGGGAGGCGTTCCGGTTCAGGCAGACGCAAATGGCAGGTATGCGGGCACGGGCTCGTATTTCGGCTGGGGCATCGCCCATGAGATCGGACATGAGATCAATGAGGGTGCCTACGCGGTGGCGGAGGTGACCAACAACTATTTCGCCGTGCTGGCACAGGCGAAGGATACCAACGATTCCGTCCGGTTTGATTATGACGACGTATTTAAGAAGGTAACGTCCGGAACGAAGGGGAAGGCGTCCAACGTCTTCGTGCGACTCGCCATGTACTGGCAGCTGCATCTGGCGTACGATCTGGGCGGCTATAACTATAAGACCTATGCGGACAATGAGGAGCAGCTGGCCAATCTGTTCTTCGCAAGGACGGATTCCTATGCGCGCAATCCTGCGGCCGCGCCTGGAGCGGAAGGCAATAAGCTGTCGCTGAACCAGACCGATACGGACAACAAGCTGATGCGGCTTGCGGTCGCGGCGGCCGGGAAGAACATCCTGGATTTCTTCGTCCGATGGGGACTGGAGCCCGACGCAGGCACCGTGGCTTATGCAAGCCAGTTCGAGAAGGAGACGCGCGGCATCTGGTTCGCCAACGACGAGATCAGGGCTTACCAGCTGGAGAACGGAACCGGACAGGATCAGGCGGCCGGGGCTGCGGTCAGCGGTGAGATCCGTTACAGTACCGGCAGCAATCAGGTGACGCTGTCCCTGTCGTCAAACAGCGATATCTGGATGTATGAGATCTACCGTTACGAGAGAGTGAAGGACAAGACCGAGCGCAGGCCGGTAGGTTACGCACAGGCAGAAAGCGGCGGAGATGCGGTCTATACCGACGTGATCGGAACGATCAACAATCATACATTTACATATGAGGTTATAGGTTATGACCGGAATCTGAATCCGACGGCGACGGCGGAGATCGGATCCGTGAAGGTCTGCCATGACGGGCAGCTGGACAAGACGCTGTGGGAGGTCAGCACCAACCTGACGAACGATGCGGTTGAAGAGCCCAATGAGATCCATCCGGATACCGCAGAGCAGCCGGGGATCGAAGCGATGATCGACGGCGACGACGAAAGCGCCTTTACGGGTAGTACGGCGGACGGCAAGGATCCGGAGATCATTCTCCATCTGAACCAGCCGGAAACGATCACCGGGCTCCGGTACCGGGCGGGTTCCGGTACGGCCATCTCCGATTTCGAGATCAGCGTGAGCGGCGACGGCACGGACTGGAAGCCGGTAGTCACGACGGAGAAGCGCTTCACGCCGGACGGCAGCGGAAGCCAGACCATTTACTTCCATGATGAGAAGAACCTCTATACCTACGACGCGTCCTATGTGCGACTGACGGCGAAGGGGCAGGCCGGAACGGTCCTTACCGTTTCGGAGCTGTCGCTGATCGGACAGACCGGCGACAACATTGAGCTGGCTTCCTCCGGCGGGATCGGACTTCTGAAGGAGGCTTATACGGGAGCGAACGGCGCCCACATACCGGCCGGCTCCCTGGTCTTCACAGGAGAGTACAAGGGCAATCCGGCCTTCAACGCGGTGCTTCTGTGGGATGAGAACGGCGAACTGATCGGAGGAACGGATGAGGACGGCAACGTGAGGGCCGTGCAGATCATCTTCGCGCCGGATCCCGGAGACGGGCTTTTGGGCGAAGTAAGCGCGGGCATCTGGGTCTACTATATTGAACCGCAATATGTGGACGCGGTAACATCCACGAAGGTGAGAGCGGAGCTCTACCGCGTGGATAATGCCGAGACCAACGAGGGCGAGCGACTGGTCAGCTCCACGCCGTTTGTGGATATTCCGGCGGAGCTTCCTCCTGTTGTTCTGAATCAGGGAGGTGATCGGTCATGAGAAAGCTGACGGGAAGAAATGATCGGATACGTCTTGTATTGGCGGCGGCATTCTTTGCGGCATTTTTCCTGACGATGCTCCGCTGCGGTATGACCGCCAGGGCGGAGACGGGACAGGTAGACGGAGCGGCCGTCTGGCAGACGTCGGATAAGGCGGGACAGGCGGCGCTGGAGCTCCAGCTGACGGGAAAGAGCGGGATCGGGGAGATCACCGCGATCCAGGTGAACGTGGCGCTCTCCGCGTCGGAGCTGCCTGACGGGGATTCGGTACGGTTCGTATTCGACAGCGGCTGGAGCGGCAGCCGGATCAAAGAGTACCATTACGACGAGAGCCGGGGCTTTCTGAGCATCGTGATCGCCGGTACCCGTAAGATCATGGAGACGTCCGGCGTCCGCATGCTGGGGACGCTGGCGATATCGGAGGGGGAAGACATCCACGCCATCATCGACGGCGGAGAACTCGTCGCGGATGGACAGCTGTACAATATCATGTTCGTCCAGGACAGCACCGTTTGGCTTTACCGCACGCATAGCTCTGCGGGCGGTTCTGGGAGCGGAAGCGGAAGTGGTTCCGGCAGTAGCGGCTCCGGGAGCGGAAGCAGTTCGGGCAGCGGTTCCGGTAGTGGAAGCGGAAGCGGCTCTGGCTCCGGAAGCAGCGGCAGCGGTAGTGGAAGCGGTTCCGGTAGTAGCAGCGGCTCTGGCAGCGGTAGTGGAGGCGGCTCTGGCTCCGGAAGCAGCGGCAACGGTAGTGGAAGCGGTTCCGGAAGCAGCGGCTCTGGAAGCGGTTCCGGAAGCGGAAGTGGCTCCGGAAGCGGCAGCGGTTCCGGCGGCAGTTTCTGGGGCGGCGGCTCCGGTGGAGGCGGCGGAAGCAGCAGATACTCCGGGCCCAGCGGCACGGGAGCCGGAGGCGTCTACCAGGTACCGACCCTGATGGCGGTGGAGACGCCGGGAAGCTGGGAGCTGACGGGAACCTTATGGAAATTTAAACTGGCGTCCGGCGCTTACGCGAAGAATACCTGGGTATTCACGGGCGGCCAGTGGTATCACCTGGGCACGGACGGTATCATGAATACCGGCTGGTATCAGGGCGGAGGCATCTGGTACCTCCTGGGTACGGACGGTCATATGAAGAAGGGCTGGCATATGGTCGACAACGTCTGGTATTATCTCGGAACGGACAACGGCCAGATGCGGGTAGGATGGCTTTACGACGGCGGCAGCTGGTACTATCTGGCAGACAGCGGCGCCATGTGTACCGGATGGCAGCGGATCGCCGGCAACTGGCATTATTTCAACGCCGCGGAACCGGTACCGCAGCCGGTCCGCAATCCGCAGACCGGCAAGACGGAGATGTCCACGGCGGGACAGAGACCGCTGGGCGCCATGTACGCCAGCGCGAAGACGCCGGACGGCTACGAGGTGGATTCGGCCGGAGTCATGCGCCAGACCGGAGCGGACCAGACGGCGGCCCAGGGCCCGAGCGTGAACCAGGCTCAGTCCGGAGCGCAGGAAGCTCCTGTCGTGAGCCCGTTGGTGATTCCGTAGCAGCCGGCGGCAGCATGTCCGGCGGGCTATTGAGCATCAGCGGTGCAGCCGGCGGATTGTGAAGTTATCAGCACATCTGGCGGTCCGCGCAGCCGTGAACGGCAGCACCCACCGTATCAGAAGATACGCATTGAAACACGGCAGAAGCCGCAGTTTCCGTAAGTTCAATTCCGGAAACAGCGGCTTCTTTTATCGCTTCCCGATCCTGCGCGCCAGCATCCGAAACAGCTCCATCCGGCCGCGGTCACGGGGGTTCATGTATTCGGCCAGAACGCCGGCCAGGATGTCCGTTTCCTGATCGGAGAAGGCGATACCTTTCCGCCCGGCCTCCGCCGTTATGGTCAGGAAGCGGTTCATGATCTGGGACTTCGGCGTTCGCTCGATCTGCCGGCTCAGCTCCTCCAGAAACTCGATCTTCTCCGGATCCATTTCCTTCACTCTCGGATCCCCGCGCCATTCTCCGCTCATGAAAACCTCCTTTTCGCCGCTCCCGCGGCCTCCTGGAGCATAAGCTCCTGCTGGTACTGGCTTCCGATCCGCAGACCCTCCATCAGGTTGCAGAGCATATCGATGAAATCCTGCTCCTGGGGATCCGCGAAGGGCTTCACCGCGTTCAGCATGTCGGCGGGAGAACGGGACTGGTCCTCCTGCAGGGACATGATCCCCAGCTCGGGCGATTCGTTCCGGTCGAAGAACGCGATCGTCCTTCTGAGCTCTTCAAACCGGATGAGGATGGAGAGAAGCCTCTGGCCGGAAGCATTTACATATGGAAGAGCGGCCTTGATCATCTGCAGATGATGGTCGCCGGTCAGGTGGTCGAAGTCGGTAAGTCGGATGGTAGATTCTTCGTTCATGTCCGCCTCGCAAATTCTCTTTGTACCCATCGTATGCGGGGGAACCTGTCAGATATTCCGGCATATGATAATCATATAGAAGAAAATGCGGGAGGGAACCTATGCCGGGCCGCCTGATCATAGATGGAAATTCGGTTTATGAGATCGATGAGGAATGTATGGAGAGACAGAAGAAAAAACAGACAGAACGGGCGTCCGCCCAAACCGGTGGCTGCGCGGTTCGCTGTCAGAGAGCGGGAAAGCCTGTTAAGACAGGACGGAAATAACCAGGAGAACAGAAAAACCGCCGGTGATACGGCCGGCGGTTTTCCGATCAGCAGCAGAAGCCGTTCCCGTTCCCGCCGCAGCAGCACAGGAGCAGCAGGATCCAGATGATGTCGCTGCCGCATCCGCAGTTCGCGCCCCCTATGTTCGCGCCGCCGTTTCCGCCGCAGCAGCACAGCAGAAGGATCAGGAAGATGATATTGCAGCCGTTTCCTCCCGTCGTACAGTCACATCCGCAGCCGCAGTTGGTTGCCGCCAAATCACTCATGTTGCTTTCCTCCAGATATTCTGATTACACTTCATCATATGTCCGCCTGCTTGCCACTGTTTCCGGTTTTTGGGAAAATTCATGTATTTTTATATGAAATGAAACATTTGTAACAGGCAGGTAATACGGCTCCCAAATCGTAAGACAAACATAAGAAAATTAAGAGTTCCTTTTTGCGGAAAGTATGTTATACTACATTTTGGAATATTTTACAATCATTGCAGACAGGTGGAATTATGAGTACATCAAATCGTACCGGCGGGTATTCCTCCGCCGACAGAAGCGGAGGGGGAAGCCGCGGCACATCATCGAGGAGTTCATCCGGGGGACGCGCGGGCAGCGCAGGCAGCCGGACGGGAAGCACAGGAAGCCGTACGGGCAGCGCAGGCAGCCGGACGGGAAGTACAGGCAGCGCAGGCAGCCGGACGGGAAGTTCGGGCAGCCGCGCAGGAACCAGCCGCGCAAGGAC
Source organism: uncultured Lachnospiraceae bacterium (assembly GCA_947624815.1). Taxonomy (GTDB): domain Bacteria; phylum Bacillota; class Clostridia; order Lachnospirales; family Lachnospiraceae; genus UBA3402. Next base: position 9,159 of record CANQME010000103.1, read on the forward strand.
CAGCTACAGTTCCGGTACTACGTACCGTAGTTATAGAAACCGCAGAAGAAAGCCGTCGCCGGATTACCGGATCATCGCCATTGCTGGCGTGATACTGATCCTGGTGATCGCCGCCGCGGCCTTCGCGATGACCCAGCATCCGGGGAAGACGCCCGGCAGGGAGGAAGAGACGACGGCGGAGACGGAGACGGAGACGACGCCTCCCGAGACGGAGCTTGTCAAGGAAGTGACCGTGGACAACATCACCATCACCGGGATGTCCAGGGAGCAGGCGAAGGAGGCCATCCTGAAGAATTACCCGTGGAGGATGACGGCGGTCTACAACGGCGACGTCTATGAACTGACGAATCTGATGTCCGGCAAGGTGGACGCTTTGCTGGAGGAGATCTTTACCGGCGAACCGAAGGAGAAGTACACCCTCGATACGACGGGACTTGACGACGCGGTTGCCGCCCAGGTGGCCGCCATGAAGGAGCGGTGGAATAAGGAAGCGAAGAACGGTTCCATTTCCGCCTACGATGCGGACAGCGACAGCTTTACGTTCACATCCGGCGAGAATGGGGTGGCCATCGACGAAGAGAAGCTGACCGCCGACATCCAGGCGGCGATCAAGGCCAAGGATTTCGACGCGCAGATCCAGGTCGGCGGCAGTACGGTCGAGCCTGAGATCACCCAGGCCAGCGCCCAGAGCCTCTATAAGACCATCGGCACCTATACGACCAATACGACCGCCAATTCCAAGCGCAACACCAACGTGAAGCTGGCGGCCCAGAAGCTGAACGGGACCATCGTTCAGCCGGGACAGGAGCTTTCCTTTAACGACACCGTAGGCGAGCGCACCGAGGCGAAGGGATACCAGAGCGCGGCCGCCTATAACAATGGCGAAGTGGTACAGGAGATCGGCGGAGGCGTATGCCAGGTGTCGACGACCCTGTATAACGCGGTATTGCGCGCGGGACTTCAGATCTCCATGCGCCGGTCCCATACCTTTGAGCCCACGTATGTGACGCCCGGACAGGACGCCACCGTCAGCTGGGGCGGACCGGATTTCAGGTTCGTGAATACCAGCAAGTCCGCCGTCGGCATCCGGGCCAGCTATTATAACCAGACGGTAACCGTTTCGGTATACGGGATCCCGGTGCTGGAGGACGGCGTGACCTATTCTCTGGAATCCACGAAGCTCGGCGATATCGATCCGCCGGCGCCCACCTATGAGGAGGACCAGTCGGTTCCGCTGGATCAGGAGGTCGTCGTATCGGCCGGTTCGAGCGGCAGCCGCTGGGAGACCAGGCTGGTCGTGAAGAAGAACGGCGAGGTCGTCAGCAGAGATGTGGATCATACCACAACCTATAAGGGACATGCGCCCGTGGTCAAGAGGAACACCTCCGGCGTGTATATCCCGACGGAAGGGGAGAGCGAATCCTCCACCGAGGTGGTGGAGACGCCTGCGGAATCGGCGCCGTCCGATCCGATGGGTTCCGGCCCGATGGGGGCCGGGCCGCTGTCCGGATCGACAGGTTCCGTTTCTCCGGCGGAGGAGACGACCCCGGCGCCTGCGGTCAGTCCGCCTGTGGAGACGCAGGGCGAGCCTCAGCCTGTGAGCCCGGATACAGGGCAGATCAGCTCGGGACCGGGAGTCAGCCCGGCACCCGGAGACAGCGGAGAGATCCCGCCGCCTCCGATCGGATAGATCAGGATAAAAGCGCATCTTCGGATGCGCTTTTTGCGTGGGGGCTTTTTGTGCTCATTGTTCAGAAATTAATACGTAAATTCATTGCTTTTGTGCTTTTCAAATCAAAAAATAGTTGCTATAATGTTAGACAGGTCAGTGTGAGCGGTTGTCTGCGCCCCATTCCCAGGGCTGGTCTCAGCCGAATCGTTATGCAGAAAACGCGCCGGCGCCCGCGCACACAGCACTGGGTTACATTCACATTAGTAGGAGGAAAATCAAATGGCAAGAAAAATGAAAACCATGGATGGTAATCAGGCTGCCGCTCATGCTTCGTATGCGTTTACCGAAGTAGCAGCCATGTACCCCATCACCCCTTCTTCCGTCATGCCGGAGCATACGGATGAGTGGGCGACCGAAGGCAGGAAGAACATTTTCGGCCGTACGGTCCAGATCACCGAGATGCAGTCCGAGGCGGGCGCGGCGGGCGCTGTCCACGGCTCTCTGGCAGCCGGCGCTCTGACGACCACCTATACCGCTTCTCAGGGTCTTCTGCTGATGATCCCGAACCTGTACAAGATCGCAGGCGAGCAGCTGCCGGGCGTGATCAATGTATCCGCGCGCGCGATTGCAAGCCATGCGCTTTCCATTTTCGGCGACCACTCCGACGTGTATGCCTGCCGTCAGACCGGCTGCGCGATGCTGTGCGAGTCCAGCGTACAGGAAGTCATGGATCTGACCGCCGTGGCCCATATGGCGGCGATCGAGGGCAAGGTTCCGTTCATCAACTTCTTTGATGGTTTCCGTACTTCCCATGAGATTCAGAAGATTGAAGCCTGGGATTATGACGATCTGGCAGAGATGGTTAACTGGGATGCCATCGCCGAGTTCCGTCATCATGCGCTGAACCCGAATCATCCGTGCCAGAGAGGCTCCGCTCAGAACCCGGATATCTTCTTCCAGGCAAGAGAGGCCTGCAACCCGTACTATGACGCTCTTCCGGGCATTGTCCAGAAGTACATGGACAAGGTGAATGCGAAGATCGGTACCGATTATAAGCTGTTCAACTACTACGGCGCTCCCGATGCCGAGCAGGTGATCATCGCGATGGGTTCCGTCAACGACACCATCGAGGAGACTGTTGACTACATGCTGAAGAACGGCGCGAAGGTCGGCGTTGTCAAGGTCCGCCTGTACCGTCCGTTCAGCGCGCAGGCCCTGATCGACGCGATCCCGGATACCGTGAAGAAGATCACCGTCCTCGACAGGACGAAGGAGCCGGGCGCCATGGGCGAGCCGCTGTACTTAGACGTTGTCGCAGCATTAAAGGGCAGCAAGTTCGACGCTGTTCCGGTCTACACCGGACGTTACGGCCTTGGTTCCAAGGACACCACGCCGGCTCAGATCGTGGCTGTGTATGAGAACACCGAGAAGAAGGTCTTCACCATCGGTATCGTGGACGATGTGACCCATCTGTCCCTGCCGGTCGGCGCTCCGCTGGTTACCACTCCCGAAGGAACCACGAACTGCAAGTTCTGGGGTCTGGGCGCAGACGGTACGGTCGGCGCGAACAAGAACTCCATCAAGATCATCGGCGACAACACCGATATGTATGCGCAGGCGTACTTTGATTACGATTCCAAGAAGTCCGGCGGCGTGACCATGAGCCACCTGCGTTTCGGACACAAGAAGATCAAATCCAC
>CANQME010000104.1 GCA_947624815.1 uncultured Lachnospiraceae bacterium
TCCTTCGTCCCACCGGCAACTCCCCGTCCGATGGGCACTTGACGCGCGCAGACCTACTCTGCGTTCTATTCAGTTTTCAGCGACTGTCTTATCATACCACTGATTCAGTCAAATTACAAGGTGATTTTGTGCCGTTCTTTGCACTTGCCATTTCCCCGGCGTCATAGTACAATGATAGAAAATGAAAGAACACGCGAAGGAGCCTATATGAGCCGGAATCAGGAACGTTCAGCCTACTGGGATATCGTAAAGGGATTGGCAATCATCGCCGTTGTGATGGGACACTGCGGGATCATGACCGCATTTGTCTACCTGTTCCATCTGGCGGTATTTTTCTTCGCCACCGGCTATTTCTATCATGAAGAGAAATACGGCGACAGCCCGTTCCGCTACTTCGGCGTCCGTCTGGCCGGCTGCTGGCCCCGGTTTTTCTTCTATTCCGTATGCTGCGTGCTGGTGCACAACTTTTTCGTGAACCACGGCCTTTACGCCGGCGCACCGCTTTATAATCACACGACCATGCTGACTGCTTCGCTTCAGGGCGCCGCCATGCAGACCACGGAAACCATGCAGGGCGCTCTGTGGTTCGTTCCGGCATGGCTGTTGTCCTCCGTCTTCTTCTGCACAACCGTCTGGTTCGGACGCAGCGCCGCCCGCCGGACCGGCCTCGGATGGACGGAACCGGCCGCCACGGCCCTCGCCGTCCTTCTGGCCGGCGTCACCGGGCTATTCCTCTTCGACCGACAGTGCTGGCTCCCCTATAATATGCAGTGCGCGATTCTCGTCGTTCCGCTGTACTACGCGGCCTGGATGATGCGCCGGCATCTGCCGTCCTTCCGCCGCTATACGGTCTGGTACGGCGCCCTGATCAGCGCTCTTCTTCTGCATCTGGTCAATACGAAGCTTCACATTTTCATCGATGTCAGCGCGCTGAGCATTCCCGGAATCCGCTACTATCCGGTCTCGCTTCTCGGCATCTATCTGGTGCTTTCGCTTGCGGCTATGGCGGAGAAGGTTCCTGTCTGTTCCCGGATACTTGCTTTCCTGGGCAGACATTCCTTCGATATCATGGCTCTGCATTTTCTTGTGTTTAAGCTCATCGATCTTGTTTACGCCCGGCTTATCGCCGCGGCAGTCACGGCGGAGAATCTGTCCGGCTTTCCCGTCGGGTTCAGGGGGCGGCTGGAGCCGGTCTATCTGATCCTGGGCGTCCTGCTGCCGGCCCTGGCCGGATGGGGCCTTGACCGGATCGCGCGCTTTCTGCTGCCGGCGAAGGGCGCCGCACACTGAGGAAATGATTGGGAGGCGATGAATATGAAACAGCTGTCGACAGAATTTTCAAAGGGAATCCAGGACTCGCAGATCCTTCCGGAATATCCGCGTCCCATGCTGGTGCGCGGTTCCTATTATAACCTGAACGGTCTGTGGTCCTACGCCATAACCGGCCGCAGAGAAGACCGGACGGACGCTTCCGAAGCCGGACGGTTGGATGACGCATCCGGCCTGTCTGACTTTCACGGTCAGATCCTGGTGCCGTTTTCTCCGGAAAGCGCTCTGTCGGGAGTGGGCCGGAAAATCCTTCCCGAGCATGTACTCTGGTACCGCAGATCGCTTCCCGCGCTTCCCGAACCGGCGGACCCAACGCAGCGCGTTCTGCTGCATTTCGGAGCCGTCGACCAGCACGCCTGGGTCTACATAAACGGAATCTGCGTAGGGGAACACGCGGGCGGATACCTGCCGTTTACATGCGATATCACGGAGGCGCTTCACGGAAGCGGAGTTTATGGATCCGGCGCCCCTGCGGCGGTCACTGCCGGCAGCGCGATCCTGGCCGGTACAGATGCCGGTTCCCCACAGCCGGCAAGGCCGAATACGACTGAACCGGCAGAAGCATTCCCGCCTGCAGACGCCCTGCGCGGCGCGATCCTCACCGTCCGGGTTGTCGACCCGACCGATACGTCCTTCCACAGCCGCGGCAAGCAGAAGCTGGAACCCTCCGGCATGTATTACACCGCGCAGAGCGGCATCTGGCAGACGGTCTGGATGGAGATCGTTCCGGAGAACTACATCGAACGGATCGCGTTCCGGCCTGATTACGACGGCTCCAGGATCCGGATCCGGCTGTACAGCGAGGCAGACGAACCCGTTTCCTATACGGTCTATGAGCCCAGCATTGATGCGGACGCTTCCCCGTCGCATCCGCAGGTCCTTCTGACCGGCAGCGCCGCAACGAACCACGCATTCTCCGTCTCCCTGCCGGATTTTAAGCCCTGGAGCCCGGAGGAACCCTATCTCTATCACGTGACCTTCGAGACCGCCCATGACCGGGTCCAAAGCTATTTCGCCATGCGCAAATGCGGGATCCAAAAGGACGCCGGCGGCGTTCCCCGGTTATTCCTGAACGGCCGGCCCTATTTCCAGACCGGTCTTCTGGATCAGGGATATTATCCGGAAAGCCTTTACACCCCGCCCACCGACGAAGCGATGATCGCAGATATTCGCTCCGCCAGGGATCTGGGCTTTAACATGCTGCGCAAGCACGCCAAGATCGAACCGGACCGGTTCTACTATCACTGCGACCGGCTGGGCATGCTGGTATGGCAGGACATGGTCAACGGCGGCAGCGCCTACAAGAGCTGGTACGTCACCTATCTGGCCACGGCTATGAATCAGCTTCATATCCGTCCGGGCGACCGTTTCCGCCGCCTGCTCTCCCGCCGGGACAAGGCCGGACGCGACGAGTTTACCGCCGAGGTCCGCGATACGATCCGCGCCCTGGGCAGTCATCCGTCCATCGTAGTCTGGGTTCCGTTCAATGAAGGCTGGGGGCAGTTCGACACCTTAAAGATCTGCTCACTGATCAAGAAAATGGATCCCGACCGCCTAGTCGACCATGCCAGCGGCTGGTTCGATCTGGGAGGCGGCGACATCCAGAGCATTCATTATTATTTCTTCCGTTACCGGTTCCGGCCGGAAGGAAAACGGGTGATGGCGCTGACCGAATACGGCGGCTACTCCTGGTCCGTTCCCGGTCACTGCACGCATGACGAGGAATACGGCTACCAGAAATACACCGATTCCGCGTCTCTGACGGCGGCGTTTCGGCGTCTGATCACCGGCACGATCCTTCCGTCCGTCAGAGAAGGACTGTCAGCGGCCATCTATACCCAGCTGACGGATATCGAGAGCGAGACCAACGGCCTCTACACCTATGACCGGAAGACCTGCAAAATGGACGCTGAAACCGTGCGGGAATGCAACCGGCTGATGAAGGAAGCCATCAGCCCAGATCCGCAGGTATGAATACACGGCGCACGCTGTCCGTATTCGTCAGATACACCATAGACGCGTAACGGATATCGAATTCCAGCACGTCCCCTACATGGATCCGCTCCTTCACCGCCTCCACGTCCAGGATCGTGTGATCCGAGGAAGCGCCGATCACCTCGATTCCGCGCATCCGCGGCCGGATATCCGTATAGCTTCCGTAATCCACCAGGCCCATCGCAGCCAGGGCACGACGCCGGATCCCGAGGTCCTCATACTGCCGGATCCGTCCGAACGCGTCGGCCGTCAGTTCGCCCGACGGATAGCTGGGCTTGTCCTTCACCTCGACCACTTCCGCCTTCAGCGTAAATACATCCCGGTAGGTGAAATCCATCTCGCACCCCAGGAAATCCCCGAGCAGCACGCTCTCGCCCAGCCGGAGCAGATTCACACCCGCCGGCATCGTGCCGTCCAGAACCATATGGAGGGAGGAAGAAGCGCCTCCGCACACATAAGTCAGCTCCCGGCCGATCGTCTCTTCGACCTGTGCCGCAATTTCCAGAAGCTCTCTCATCTTCTCCGGCGTCGCCTTCACGGAGCCGAAGCAGGTCAGATTCGTGCCGACGCCTGCCAGCTCCAGATAAGGCAGATCCCGTTCCACCTCCAACGCCGCGCGGATCAGCTCCTGCCGGTCCCAGAAGCCTTCCCGCAGATCGCCCAGGTCTGCCATCAGGATCACCTTATGGCGCCGGACTTCACTGTGTCCGCTGCCGGCCGGCTCTACAGATTCCGTCTCCCTTTCCCCGCCTGCTCTTCTATTCTTATAATCTTTCGCAGCCTTCTCCACAGCCGCATTCAGCTGCCTTAATGTCTCCGTCTCGCTCTGCAGGCTGATATCCGCGACCTCCGCCACATCCCCAAGCTCCGAGAGCATCGGAACGCGCAGAAGCATCAGCGGGGTCCGAATCCCCGCCTCCCGAAGCTTCTTAAGCTGCTCGATCCGTGAAGACGCGAGATACGGACAACCGCACCGTTCGTACACCCGCGCCATCTCCGGCCAGGCCGTAAAGCCCTTGACCACGCCCGCCACCTGTATCCCCGACGCGGCGCACCGGGCCATGATCTCCCGCAGATTGTGTTCCAGCTTTCCCAGATCGATCTCCAGAACCGGGTATCTGTTCTCTGTCATCATGAAACTCTCCCGAAATCTTTAGCAATAAGCGAATTATACCATACCAATCAATAAACCACAATGTTGTAATGACAAAGGCTACCTGATATCCATTCGTCATGTGGCGCCGCTTCCCGCTTTCTTTCCTGGCAAGCTGTCACAATCGCCATATCACCGCAGCTGTAAAGTTCTGATTCGCCACAGATGATTGTGTTCATCATCATATTTAAATGAATCTCCCTCTGTACGGGGCGTACTCCCGAACCAGGATTTCTCCCATCTCCTCCGGCGTCTCCTGACAGCCCTGAGAGATCCACTCCCGGAGCATGGAAGCAAGACCTGCCTTAAAGAAGGCCCTGTGGTACTCCAGTTCCCGCTCCGACGTAAAGCCCATCTCCCCCGCCAGACGCTCCACATTCCGCAGTTCCCGGTCACCTAGCGCGGCAGTGAACAGGTGACTGTCCCGGCATCTGTCCAGATACACGCGGTAGAACTCCCGGTGCTCGCCCACAAAAGCAAAGAATCTGGTGAATCGATCTCCGATATCCCAGTCCTCCCCTCCGGTGGTAAAGAGATCCGCCAAATATTGTGACAGGCGATGGTCGATTTTTATCATCATATCGTACACATCCACAAAATGCAGATAAAATGAGGACCGGTTTATGCCGCACATGGTGCAAAGCCGGCTCACTGTAATCTTCTCCGGCTCCAGCCTGCCGAGAAGAGACAGGAACGCATCGATGATCCGCCCCTCTGTCTCCTGAAATCTCTGGTTGTTTGATGTATTCATAATATCCCCCATTAACACTACATCTGATGAGATATTGATGGTTGAACCAACCAATGTCTCAGATTATAATTCTATTATAAACACAACATCTGTTGTTGTAAAGGCAAAAGGAGGAATCATGATGAATAACAATCAGGACACGCTGGAACGGGGTTCCTATGGGAAACTCCTTCTGACTCTGTGCGTCCCGGCCATCGTAATCATGTTGGTAACCGTTGTCTACAATATGGCGGATATCTTCTTCATCGGCAGGACAAAAAATGAGGACATGATCGCCGCAGTCAGCCTGTGCTCGCCCATGTTCTCCATCCTCTCGGGGCTTGGGACGCTCTTTGGCAGCGGCGGGTGTACCTCTGTCTCGCTGGCACTGGGGCGCGGCGACCGGAAGAGGGTGCAGAATATCTCGGCTCTGTGCTTCTATGGGGCGTTAATCCTGGGCGGAATATTCACCGTCCTCGTGCTGTGCCTCCTGTCTCCTGTATGCCGTGTATTAGGGGCAAATTCGGCCACGTTAAGGTTTACGCAGGACTATCTTCGCATCATAGCCATCGGCGCGCCGGTAATATTATTCTCAAATGTATACATGAATCTGATCCGCGCAGACGGGGCGGCCGGACAATCGATGATTGCAAATCTTGCCGGGACAGCCACAAATATCGTTCTGGACCCCATATTCATCCTGATCCTGCACATGGGCGTCACCGGCGCGGCAATAGCCACAGTGTTGGGGAACATCGTCAGTGCGGCGGTGATCCTCAGATACTGTTCGAAGAATACCTATTATTCCTTCCGGCCGGGGGACGTAAGCATGAGGCGCGACGTGTCACTACCAGTAGTGACGCTTGGACTTCCCATGGCATTCAGCACCATCCTCATGAGCGTCAGCCACATGTTCTCCAACAATCTTATGATGGGCTACGGCTCCGCCGCCATGTCCGCCCAGAGCGTGGCTGGCAAGATAAACATGCTGATCTCCATGACCGCAATGGGCCTGTGTATCGGTATGCAGCCGGCCATCTCCTATAGCTACGCCCGCGGCGACAGCCGCCGCACCGGGGAAATCATCAGAAAGACCGCCCTCACCTCCGTAGTAATGGGAAGCGTACTGACAGTGGCGTGCTTCATCTTCCGCGACCGGCTGATCCTGGCGTTCATCGAGAGCCGGGAAGTGCTGGAACTGGGCCGGTTCATGCTGACAGCCTCACTGGCGATGGGACCGTTCTACGGGCTTTACCAGCTTTGCACCACGTATCTCCAGGCCACGGGCCAGGCGGGATACGCCACTTTCGCTTCCCTTCTCAACAAAGGCGTCATATTCCTGCCGGTGCTGTTCGCACTCCACTCAGCCTATGAACTGCGGGGCATCGCCTGCACCGCCCCGGTAACAGACGCGCTAAGCCTCGTAGCGGCGTTTTGGCTGTGCCGCCTGGCGGCAAGGCAAGGCGAACACCGCCTTGTTTCCGTTTTAGATTCATAATACAATATATCGCAGGCACGATAAATAAAGCAAAACTCTCGTTTCCCGGCATTGCTGGTACATTCTAGGCGCCGGAAACGCTGGAGGCAGACCTTTTCACATTTCCGGAACCGGACGTATGGGGTCTCCATCTGCTCACTAAAAAGAAAAGCATCCTGGCAGGCGATCTGACCGGACTGCCGCTGTTCTGCTCGTGCCTGCGAAGGAATGGTTTGCCTGGCCGCTGCATTTTCTGTTCGTCATACCGGAAGCTAGCGTGAATCATGATGCTTTGATGCCTTACATAGCATATCGTAAATATATGCCCGTAAACCATCTTCGCTATCTATGCCGTATTTCTGATTTACTAAAATATAATAATTCATAATCCTCTCTTTCGGCAGAAACGCATTAGAAGGAATACCGTCGCCATACCCTCTTCTCGCTTCCATCCATGGAATCTCATTGTGCGTGATCTTCTCCAATGCTTTTCCGCCATACATGCCGAAAGTATTTACTACAAGGTCGACCACCCTCTTCTCGTTCTCCGTCAATGCATCCTCCATTCCTTCCAGAAGCGCAAACCGCGCATCATCAATCGGATTGTATTTGAAATCCCGGAAAAGGTCATACACCTCCGGATAAACCGGGCCGTGAACCCATGCCCTGCAATCCTCTTCAAAAATCGGCTCTCCATACAACGCGGAATAAACCCCCTGGATAAAATAAAGCAGCTTCTGCAGCATAAGCGGCGTTACCTCTTCCAGTTTTTTAAAGATATATGCGATCACCATAAGCATTCTATCCGAAACGGAAAACAGGCGTTCTATACTATCTGCTGCGCCATACGCTTTCCTGTATGCCGCTTCTGTGAGCTTTTTCCGGTTCTCCATGAGTTTCCGCTTCATGTATGCCGGGGATGACAGTCCCGCTTTGATGATATCCGAATACTCTTTAGAAGGCACCTGTCCTTCCAGATATCTCGATATGGTCACCTCTCCGAATCCGAGCGCCAGAGACAGCGGCGCCTTTCCGATCTTATAAATCTTCATCAGTCTCTCGATATCATCAATCGAAACCAGTCCTTCCGCCGCCCTGTACTGCTCGTCAATTTCCTGAATATTCTTATCCAACAGACCCGGAATGCTCATTTCTTCGCCGCATTCAGCACAGACAGCCACCGTGATCTGAAAGGTGTACTCCTTATCCCTTATAGTCTTTACAATGTCCTTCTTCTGCAATAGATACTCTGTCTCTCTCCTGCATTCTATACAGAAATCTCTTCTTTCTTTTTCCGTCATAATCGTTACCTCCAATTTGTCTTTTGGTTATTTGAAATAGTATATAAGCGGATATTTCTGTTCATGGAACGAAATAACGATCACAAAACAATTCTCCAACTTGTTGAACTTGATATATAAAGAAATCGTCTTTTCCTCCGTTCCATTTCTTTCCAGAAGAACTACATCCTTCCCAAATACATACAGTCTTTCATGCTCAAAACCTTTATGCTCATTCTGTCGGATCTCCGAAAAATCCATTACAGTAAGGCTCAATATGATTTCTTTTGCTTTTGCTTCGTCAATAACATAATCCAGAAACAGGTTGATGTTATCCTGCCGTTTAGCATTCCGATCCAACCGATACCTGTCTTTCTCAACAGCTTCCTTCACTTCGGAAAGATACTGCTCTATATCTTTCTTTTCTATATTCAATACTTTATTCCCCACATGCTCGTGATATGATTTTTAATTATTTCCATCATTAATATAACTGAATGATTGCTTTTTGTCAATATCCCATCATCATATGCAGCCGGAAATTTCCCTCGCCTGCAGGCGCGCGTAAAAAACGACGCCCGTCTCCGGTACGGCTGACCAGCGCAGCCGCGGGAAACGGGCGTCTTCTGTTACTGTCGAATATAAGCTTACTCACCAAGTGTCTTATAATACGGACAGATATCCTCGAAATGTCCGTCCTTCATGCGAAAGCCTCCGGGAATCGTTCCCAGCTGGGTAAAACCCAGATGCTCGTACAGATGGCGGGCACGGGTATTGGAAGCCACTACCGCGTTAAACTGCAGGACGCGGAAGCCGAAGCGCGGTCCCTGCGCGAGACAGTCCTTCACCAGCTTCTCTCCGATATGCAGCCCCCTCAGGCCGCGTTCCACCGCATAGCTGGCGTTGCAGATATGGCCGCAGCGGCCCACATTGTTGGGATGCAGGATATAGAGGCCGCAGACCGCGCCGCTCTCATCCACCGCCACGCCGCAATATGTCTGCGCCGCGAAAAACGCCGCGCCGCTCTCCGGATCCAGACAGTCCTCCTGCGGGAACGCCACGCCGTCCTCCACCACCTGGTTCCAGATCCGGATCATCGCAGGAAGATCTTCCTGCGTATATCCCCTGACCGATACGCTCATTCGTCTTCTCTCTCCTTTGCCATCGCATTCCTGCGGCCTTCCGCCGAGGCAGCCTTCTGCGCCTGCGTCTCAGCGCTCCCTGCCGCTTAAGCACTCATCGCCGGATATTTCCGTTTCTCTCTGAAAGCCTGAAAACCTCCGGCGCGCCGCCGCACTCAGATCTCCTCGCCCGGCCGGATGCAGCCGCACTCGCATCCCGCTTCGGACCAGCCGTTGCTGTACCACAGAGTGTAAGCAGTCGGATTATAGATCCTCGTGCCGTCTGCGCTCGCGATCAGCCGGTTCCACGCCTCGACATAGTCGTGGATCTCCAGGTTCGTTGCGTACCAGATATCGTCTCTTCCGCCGGTATATTCCGCAAATTTCTCGATCACATCCCAGTTTGCGTTCGCCTCGAACTCATAGCTGTGTCCCCACAGATAGAACATCCACGGCGATCTGTTCCACGGCGTCTTATCCGGCGACTCCTCCACGAAACGTTTCGCCAACTCCATAAGCCGGGGATCGTCATGATGGCAGGTGGCGGCCAGACGAAGCCAGTCCGCAGGCAGGTCGAAGCTTCCTGAGGAAATCACGGTCCGCGAATATACGATCCCGCACGCCTTCAGACACTCCACGACCGAATCGCTGTAGGTTCCGTACGGATACGCCATCCCGCGGACGATGACGCCGAACTCCCGCTCCAGGTTCTCCCGGTCCTCGATCACCTCCCGCGTGCATTCCGCCGGCGTCAGCTGCTCCAGGAACGGATGGGTCAGTCCGTGAACCGCCACCTCCATTCCGCTGTCCTTATAGAGATCACGCGCCCGCGCAAGGCTCATCCTGCGGTGAATCGTTCCCTGCGGATATACGGTCCCCTCCGGCGCAAACTGCCCGCTGTTCAGATTGAAGGTACCCTTCAGTCCATGCTCCTTCATCAGCGCCATAAGGCGGATATCCTGCTCCACGCCGTCGTCATAGCTCAGCGTCAAAGCCTTCGCCTTCCCGCCCGGAAAGCGCATCCAGATCGTTCCTTTTCGTTCCATCTCGCAACCTCCTTGTATCTTAAAAATTTATTCCCGTCTTGCCTTCGCCGTAAAGCGCGGCACGACAGCCTTCAGAACCGCGACCGCCGAAGCCATTCTGCCGTCCATCTCAAACTCGCGGCCTGTCTGATTCTTCATCAGCAGCTTTAAACCACGGATCTTCTCCTCTTCGTCCTCAACGATCTCCGCCGTTCCCCAGCCGATCACCGACGCGTAGGTCAGACCGTACCGGCAGGGAATATTCCCGCCGGACACAAGCCCGGCGCCGCATTCGAGTTCCACGCAGACCTTCGGATTCTGCCGGATCCGCTCGAGCTTTCGCCCGTCCTTTGCGCAGTGCATATAGAATACGATGCTGCCGTCAAGCAGCTCGTACCCATAATTAAGCGGCACGATATACGGATACCCGTCGCCGCCGTCCATGCCAAGGTGCAGGACCTTCGCCCCATCCACGATATCCAGGATCTGATCCATATCCGTGATCTCACGGTCTTTTCTTCTCATGCTTCGTCATCTCCCTGCGTTCATGCTCCCTCGATCCGGCGTTCCGAACTTATTTCCCATCTATCTTCCGTAATCACCAGACAGCTTCCGGCCTTCCCTAAATTATACAGCGGAACGAGCGTTCTGTAAAACACTAATTTTAGTCGACATCTCACCGCCCCCGGTGGTTGCGAACGGTTTCCTCTTCCGGGAACGTGACCGTAACGGTCGTCCCTTTCCCCTCCGCGCTGTCCAGTGCGATCTCCGCGTGATGAAGCCGTGCGGCGTGCTTAACGATAGACAGCCCGAGCCCCGTCCCGCCCAGTTCCTTCGAACGGCTCTTGTCCACACGGTAGAAGCGCTCGAATATGCGGTCCCGGTGCTCCGGCGGAATCCCGATGCCGGTATCGGCGACAGAGAGGATCACGCGGCCACCGTCCGGTCTTACCGACACAGTGACCGTTCCGTTCGGGCGGTTGTACTTGACGGCATTGTCGCAGAGATTAAAGACGATACTCTGCAGCAGCTGCGGTATCCCGTATACGGCCGCAGGTTCCCCCTCGAGGCGCAGCGTAATATGCGCACGCTCCGCCTCCGCCTGCAGAGCCTTTACGGTTTCGTCCGCCAGAGAAAACAGATCTACGCTCTCCCGCTTCAGATCCTCCGCTCCCTCATCCAGATGAGAGAGACGGATGATATCCTCCACCAACCGGATCATCCGCTGAGCCTCCCCCTGAATCCGGGTATAGAACCCCATCCGGTCTTCCTCTCTGACGATTCCGTTGGCAAGAAGCTCCGCGGAACCCGCTATGATCTGCAGGGGCGTCTTCAGCTCATGGGAAACATTGGCTGTAAACTCCCTCCGCATTTGCTCCGCCTGCTCCTTTTCCGTCACATCCAGTATCAGAAGCACCGCGCCTGTCACGGCTCCGTCTTCGGATACCGGGCTGATATCCATCTGATAGCTTCTGCCTTTTAATGCGATGATCCGCTCCGAGCGAACGCCTTTCCTAATCCCCGACAGCAGATCGGAGATTTCCACGCTCCGGTTGACAGACAGCATATGCCGTCCGATGCAGGCGCGCGAGGTATCCAGAAGCCCTGCCGCCGCACGGTTGATGCTCAGAATGGTTCCTTTCGGATTCAGGACAATGATCCCTTCCGTCATATTTTCCGTGACGGCTTCGAATTCCTCCTGCTTTTTCCGGAGCTCATCCGCCTGCTTCCGGATCTGCCGCAGATCCCGTGCGACCGGCTGCTGTTGAAGCAGCAGCCGCAGGCACATGGATTCGATCTGCCGTTCCTTCTCGTCGATCTCATGATCGATCGGCGCGATCCTTGCGGCCAGCGTGTCGTCCTTCTGAATGAGGGCGGAGGTCGCCAGAGAGATTACTTCTTCACTCAGCGCGCCCATTTTGATCAGCTCCTGTCCCAGCGTATTAAGCTGCTCGTCAAATTAGGATCAGCTTCCTCATACTCCTTCGGCACCGCTTCCAGAGCGGTCTCCGAAAGAGAGATGATGGAGAGCAGGATCATCATTCTCCTTCGATGATTATTGTTCCCCCTTCAGGTCACAACTAAAGGATACTCCTGAAACATCAAATCCTCTATCACAGTCATGTAAAATCGGCGTAAAACCGTTCCATTTTCATTTCTGTCACCTATCTCGCCGCCCCCGCGGCGAAGCCGCACAACCGGCACGATCCCAACTATCATATAGACAATTTGGTCGAAAGGGATTGTCAAGACAGGGAGTGATAAAATTGTAGGAAATAATCGGTATTGTAGTTAATTTATCAGTATGATTAGGGCGTCAAAAGGTATTGCCCCTTTCGAGTTCCTTGAAAACTGAATATATTACTGTAAAACACAAGACG
>CANQME010000105.1 GCA_947624815.1 uncultured Lachnospiraceae bacterium
GCCACACTTTGCTAAACGGCGATTTCCATGCGCTGAACGCGCTTCAGCGCATGGGCTGATCGCCCGGAATAATCAATTTGCTGCTGTCCGGTCCGTTACACCGGCTTTCCGACGCCGCGCCGCGCCAGCTCCGCCAGTCTCGGATAGGCGTACTCGAAGAATCCCTTATACGCCGAACAGAAATAATTCTTCCCGTCCCCGTCCATCCGGCGGTTCCGACGGCAGCCGTTGCGGCACAGGGCGGCCCAGCGGCAGGTCCGGCATTCCTCCGGCACGCGCATGGACTCCTGAATAAAGCCCAACTCACCCCGGCGCCGGTCCATTTCCTCGAAGGTGTTCTCGTTCACGTTCCCCAGCCGCCACTGATCCAGAACATAGAAATCGCAGGGGTACATGCCTCCGTCCGCCTCCACGATCCACTGGACGCCGCAGACGCCCCTCATGTTGCAGCTCTCCGGCTCCCGGCCGTAAAGCATCAGAAGCAGATTGTCGAAATACCGGTTGGACACATAGTAGCCCCCGGCCACGTCCCGATACCAGACGTCGAAGGTGCTTTTCAGGAACTGCTCCAGCCTGTCCGGCGTCAGCGAATAGTCGTGGCCGCCCGGCGCCTCCTCCAGAGGGTCCAGACACTCGATATATTGATGATAATCAAAATGATTCTGCCGGAAGAACGAATAGATCCTCTGCCCGCGGCGGGCGGACGGCCCGGTGATCACGGTCAGAATATTAAACTCCACCTTGTATTTCTCAAGCAGGGCGATAGAATCCATCACCCGCTGATACGTCCCCTTTCCGGCCACGTCCAGACGGTAGCGGTCGTGGATCTCCTTCGTGCCGTCCAGCGACACGCCGATCAGAAAATGCTTCTCCGCGAAGAACTGCGCCCATTCCTCGGTAATCGCATATCCGTTGGTCTGAAGAGCGAAATGAAGCTGCAGCGGCGCGGACGGACGCCTTTTACGAGACGCATCGGCCGCGGCAGAGGATTGTGCGGACGGCTCAGAAGGCTGTGCGGACACGGCAGAAGGCTGTGTAGTCGGTGCAGCGGGCTGTGCAGACGCGGCAGAAGGCTGTGCAGACGAAGCCGGCTTCCCGGCCGCCGGTCCGCCGGTGGACATCTCCCGCGCCCGCGCTTCCGCATACGCCACAAACTCCCTAAAAAACGGGAGGCCCGCCAGCGTCGGTTCCCCTCCCTGAAACGCGAAGGTACACGCATGCTCCGCGTAATCCAGAGCCTTGTCCACCAGATTGCGCATGGTCTCCAGGGACATCACCCCATAGGAGCTCACCGCCCGGTTCTCCTGTTCGTCGGCATAGAAACAGTACCGACAGCGCATATTGCAGCTGCCGGATGCTGGTTTGATCATTACGGAAATCGGCGGCATACGGTTCCTCCTTGTTCGTTCGGCCCGTCCGTTCACTTCCCGGCGGGCCATCTCACCGCTGTCTTCTGATCTCTGCTTAAGACGCCCTTCCCAACTCGAACGCCTTCAGATTCAGTTCCACGAATTTCAGCGGTACGCACTCGCGGATCGCCTGCTGCCATTTCTCCACCGGGATGTCAAAATACCGGGACAGCCGTCCCATCAGCACGATATTGACCGCCTTGGCGGAACCGGCCTGCTCCGCCAGGGTCAGGCAGTCCATCGCGTCTACCAGCGCTCCCGCGGCCTCCATTTTCTCGATCAGATTCTCCGGATAGACCGCCGCGCCGGTGATCACCGGCATCGGATCGATCTGCTGGGTATTGACCACGACGCGGCCGCCCACCTTCAGATATTCGATATAGCGGGCCGCCTCCAGCTTCTCAAACGAGACGATGAAATCCGCCTGTCCCTTATCGATGACCGGGGAATACACCTTCTCGCCGAAGCGCACATAAGTGACCACGCTGCCGCCGCGCTGGCTCATCCCGTGGACCTCCGATACCTTCACGTCATAGCCCTCCGTCAGAAGCAGATGGCCCAACAATTTACTGGCGAGCAGCGACCCCTGGCCGCCCACGCCTACGATCATGATATTCTTCGTCATGTGATATGTCCTCCCTATTCTCCGTGCGTCCGCGAAACACGCGTCCGGCTGCTCACATCAGCAGCGAGCCGGAGCCGCGCGAAATCCCACCGTACAATACCCGCCGCGCTTCGCTTACGCCTGCAGAGCATCAAACCTGCACAGCTGCGCGCACACGCCGCAGCCCACGCACTGGGTCGCGTCGATGACGGCCTTGCCGTCCTTTATGCTGATGGCCGGACAGCCGAGACGCATACAGGACTTGCAGCCGATACATTTGTCACTGTCCACATGATAAGGCGGATTGTGCTTCACATACTTCAGAAGCGCGCACGGACGGCGGCTGATAATGACCGACGGCTCCGCCGCCGCCAGCTCTTCCTTCACCGCCCTGTCGCAGGCCGCCAGATCGTAGGGATCCACCACCACGACCCGGTTGAATCCCATGGCGCGGCACAGGCTCTCCAGATCGATCTTGCCCGCCGGGTCTCCTTTAATGTTATAGCCGGTGGTCGGATTCTGCTGGTGGCCGGTCATGCCGGTGATGGAATTGTCCAGGATAATGACCGTGGAATTGCTCTGGTTATATGCGATATTGGCCAGGCCCGTCATGCCGGAATGCATGAAGGTGGAGTCGCCGATGACAGCCACCGTCTTCTTCTCGCTCTCTCCGCCCAGGGCCTTATTGAACCCATGGATCGCGCTGACGGACGCCCCCATGCAGAGGGTCATCTCCATGGCGCTTAAGGGCGCCACCGCGCCCAGGGTATAGCAGCCGATATCTCCCAGAACAGTGCATTTGTTCTTCGATAAGGTATAGAACAGGCCGCGGTGCGGACAGCCGGCACACATGACCGGCGGACGGCCCGGAAGCGGCTCCCCGATGGAACCGTGGGCCGGAACCTCCGCGCCCAGCTTCTCCGCGATCATATTCGGGAAGAACTCCCCGCAGACCGGAAGCACATCCTTGCCGGACACCGTAAGACCCAGCTGGCGGCAATGATTCTCAATGATCGGATCCAGCTCCTCGATCACGACCAGCTTCTCCACCTTCGCCGCAAACTCCCGGATCAGCTTCACCGGAAGCGGATTCACCATACCAAGCTTTAAGATACTGGCGCTCTCGCCGAATACCTCCTTCGCATACTGGTAGCTGGTGGATGAGGTAATGATCCCCAGCGCGGTGCCGCCCATCTCCACGCGGTTGAACTCGCAGCTCTCCGCGTACTCGGTCAGCTTCCGGGTCCGCTCTTCAATGACGGGATGACGGCGGATGGCGTTGCCCGGCATCATCACGTATTTGGCAATATTCTTCTCATAAGGCCTCGGCTCCGGCATCACGCGCTCCCCCGTCTCCACCACGCTCTGGGAATGGGCGATACGGGTACACATCTTGATGATGACCGGCGTGTCGAACCGTTCCGACAGCTCATACGCCTTCTTCGCGAATTCCAGCGCCTCGGCGGAATCCGACGGCTCCAGCATCGGAACCTTCGCCGCGATGGCGTGATGGCGGGAATCCTGCTCGTTCTGGGACGAATGCATGCCCGCGTCGTCGGCGACGCAGATGACCATCCCCGCATTCACGCCGGTGTAGGAGCAGGTAAACAGCGGGTCCGCGGCCACATTCAGCCCCACATGCTTCATGCCGCAGAAGCTGCGCGTCCCCGCCAGAGACGCGCCGAACGCCACCTCCAGGGCCACCTTCTCGTTCGGCGCCCATTCGCAGTAGATCTCGTCGTACCTGGCGGCTTCTTCCGTAACCTCCGTGCTGGGCGTCCCCGGATAACTGGACACCACGCCGCACCCGGCCTCATACAGCCCGCGGGCCAGGGCCTTGTTGCCTAACATCAGTTCTTTCATGTGAAAAATCCTCTCTTGCTATATGTAAATGTATGTCCGTTCAGCTGTCCGTTCTCTCCCCGTTCTCCCGCGACGCCATCCGGTCCAGGACCTCCCCCAGGCACCCGGTTCCGTAATTCAGCATCCGGTTCACGCGGCTGATCGTAGCGGAGCTGGCGTTGGTCTCCTGCTTGATCTCCGTGTAGACCTTATCGTCCTTCAGCATCCGCGCCACCTCGAACCGCTGTTCCATGGCCCGAAGCTCCGTCATCGCGCAGATATCTTCAAAAAAATCGCGGCACTCTTCCAGATTCTTCAGCTGGAGGATCGCCTCGTACATCGCGGTCTTGCGTTCTTTGGGAATATTCCTCGTCATGTCTGCTCCTTTCCTGCAGGAAATGCTCTTCCGCTTCCTCAGCAAGTATATCATAAATGAAAGCTTCAGTAAATAAAAACTTTAAACCATTAAATTTCGCCCATCAAATTTCGATGATATTTCCGCAGATTCTTCCGCGCAAGGTGTTGGAATATTCCGAAAAACAATGTATAATCAAGATAGTTATCAGACCCGAACGAAAAGGAGGTAGAAACATGCAGCATTTCAATCCGTTAACCACGCAGGACGCCTCGGCTGCCCGGTTCATCACCATCGGCGAGATCATGCTCCGCCTGACGCCGCCCAATTATGAGAAGATCCGCATGGCCACCAGCTTCGAGGCAAGCTACGGCGGCAGCGAAGCCAACATCGCACTGGCGCTGGCCAACTTAGGCGTCGACAGCACATTTTTCACAGTCGTCCCCAACAACAGCCTGGGCAAAAGCGCCGTCCGCATGCTCCGAAGCAACGACGTCCACTGCACGCCGGTGATCCTGAGCACGCCGGAACAGACGCCGACCCACCGCCTGGGCACCTATTATCTGGAAACCGGCTTCGGGATCCGCTCCAGCAAGGTGACCTACGACCGGAAGAACAGCGCCATCACCGAATTCGATTTCAGCAGCGTGGATCTGGACGCGCTCCTGAAGGATTTTACCTGGCTGCACTTAAGCGGCATCACCCCGGCGCTGGCGCCCAACTGCCGGAAGCTGATCATGGACTGCTTAAAGACGGCTAAAGCCCACGGCCTGACCGTCAGCTTCGACGGCAACTTCCGCAGCACCCTGTGGACCTGGGACGAGGCGCGTGACTTCTGCACGGAATGCCTGCCCTACATCGACGTCCTCATGGGCATCGAGCCCTACCATCTGTGGAAGGATGAAAATGACCACGGCAAAGGCGACGTCAAGGACGGCGTCCCCTTCCGGCCCAGCTACGAACAGCAGGACGAGGTGTTCCAGGCGTTCGTAGAGCGCTACCCGAACCTGAAATGCATCGCCCGCCATGTGCGCTACGCCCACAGCGGAAGCGAGAACAGCCTGAAGGCGTTCATGTGGTACCAGGGCCACACCTTCGAGAGCAAGATGTTCACCTTCAATATCCTGGACCGCGTCGGCGGCGGAGACGCCTTCGCCAGCGGCCTGATCTACGCCATGATCCACGACTATAAACCCATGGACATGATCAACTTCGCAGTCGCCAGCAGCGTGATCAAGCATACGATCCGCGGCGACGCGAACATCACCGACGACGCGGACGCGATCCGGAATCTGATGAACATGAACTACGACATTAAGCGCTAATCTCCCGGCCGCCCGGCCTGCCTAAGCCGCGCCGGCCCCACAGAAAGACAGCCGCCGTCGCCAGGATCAGCACCACATCGGCGACGGCTGTTCCTTCGATCCCGAAGCCCACATTATAGGCGAAGCTGTTCACCGCCGAGGCCGCGTCCAGCTTAAAGACTGAAAAGTCGGATACGATCCCGCTGTTGGGCAGTCCGAACAGGATATTTTGTGTATAATTCCACGCCGCGTGCGCCATGAACACACACCACAGACTGTCCGTGTAATAAACGATCAGCGAAAAGAACAGCGCCACCACAACGATATTTACGATGGACAGCACCGTAACGCCGTCGTTTAACAGGTGAAGGATCCCGAAGAACAGCGCATTCCCGATCACTGCAACCGCCGGATTCCGGTAGCTCCGCAGAAGCTTCTTAAACAGAAAGCCCCGGCACGCCAGTTCCTCCGCGGAAGACTGGATGAATACCGCAACAAATAAGCCCAGCAGGGGAAGTGGCCGGAACGAGTCAAAATACAGCACGATATCCTTATGGAGCCACGCGATCAGGACGCACACCGCATTCAGCCCGAACCCGACAGCCGCTCCGATCAGAAGCATTTTCCCGTTATTCCCCCGGGCCTTCGGCCCGACGTCCGCCAGAAGCGGCCGGTCCTTCCTGGACGCCCATATCCGCAGGAGCACGACCAGCCAGATCCCGATGAATAACAGATACATGGTCCCCATGCTCCAGGCGCCGGATTCCTGCAGCGGCTTGCTGACCAGCGACAGCCCGTAATCCAAAAGCCCGATCAGGATCCCTCCCACTAGCTGCCCCGCCAGGAACAGCAGCGCCGTCTGCACATACAGAATCCCCAGCGTGTCGTACCATTTTCTCTTGAAAACACGATTCAGTTCCATTCTGTTTTTCTCCCTTATTTGAATCTGTCTTGACTTTTATTCGTATCTTTCGTCGATCACACGCTTCGATTTCTTCTCGCTCCTCGGCAGGACGCCGATCTCCACCACCTTCACCAGCGGGGTAAAACCGATGCGGCTCTTTACCTTCGCCGCGATCCGGTCGCTCAGATCCGCGAAGCTCACGCTTCCATTGGTTTCCACATAGATGCGCATGGTATCTCTTCCGTCCAGATGGGAGATCCGGATCTGATATTCGCTGGACACCTCCGGGAATTCACGAAGCACTTCTTCAATCTGGCTCGGGAACACATTGACGCCCTTGATCTTCATCATATCATCGGTTCTGCCCATGATAATGTCAAGCCGCGGGAATTTGCTTCCGCAGGGGCACTCTCCGGGGATGATCCGGGACAGATCATGGGTACGGTAACGGATCAGAGGCGCGCCTTCCTTCACAAGAGTTGTGATCACGATCTCGCCGGGTTCCCCATCCGGTACCGGCTTAAGCGTCTGAGGATCCACGATCTCAATATAAATGTAATCGTCCCAGTAGTGCATACCCGTCTCATATTTGCAGTTGACGCCGATGCCCGGGCCGTAAATCTCCGTCAGGCCGTAAATATCATAAAGCTCAATGCCAAGCTCGGTGCGGATCCGCTGGCGCATCTTCTCACCCCAGCGCTCCGAGCCGATCACGCCCTTCTTTAAGCAGATCTTATCCCGCAGGCCCCTTTTCTGAATCTCCTCCGCCAGCAAAAGGGCGTAGGATGAGGTGGCGCAGATCACCGTGGACTTCATATCGATCATCATCTGAAGCTGCTTATCCGTATTGCCGGGTCCCATGGGAATCGCCATGGCGCCCAGTTTCTCGGCTCCGTTCTGAAAACCAATCCCGGCGGTCCACAGGCCATATCCCGGGGTGATCTGGATGCGGTCCTTATTGGTGATGCCTGCCGTCTCATAGCAGCGGGCAAACATGATCGCCCAGTCGTCCACATCCTTGGCAGTGTATGGAATGATAACAGGAAGACCCGTAGTTCCGGAGGAGGAATGGATCCGCACGATCTTCTCCTCAGGGGCCGTCATAAGCCCCAGGGGATAGGCGTCCCGAAGGTCGCTCTTCTCCGAAAATGGCAGCTTCTCGAAATCTTCCGGGGTGGACACGCCCGAGATGCCGGCTTCCTCCAGCTTCTTCCCATAGAAGCTGCCCGCCTTTCTCAGCGCCTGGATCTGGTTATTTACCTGGCTGATCTGTAACTCTGAAATCTTCATGGTTGATTTATCCTTTCTGATTGATTTATCTTTTCTGCCCCGCACGGTTTCACGAGCCTACAGGGCTTCTGTCTCAAAATGATCCGTTTCTTTCCGCTAATGATCCGTTTCTTTCCGCTCGCGCGCGTAGCTGAGGGCGCGGAAATTGATCTCATGGAGTTTTTCCGGAAGCCGTTCCTTTATGACCTCCCGAAGCTCCTCCTCTGTAAATCCCAGGGCGCCGCTTTCGACTGCCGCTCCCAGAAGAAGGATATTGAGTACCTTGGGCGAACCAATCTCCCGGCACGCCTGCTCCCCGTCTACCACATAAAGGCCGCGGACCTGCTCCCTCAAATAGGTAATCATCGCATCTCCGCTGTAGGAGGAACCGGAAAGCGTGGCGGTGACCGGCATGATGGCCCGGCTGCTCACCACAACCTGTCCGTCCGGCTTCAGATAGGGAAGCATACGCACCGCCTCGCCGGGTTCAAACCCCAGTATCAGGTCGGCTGTGCCTCTTGCTATCATAGGGGAACAGATGCCCTCCCCGATGCGCACATGGCTGAACACGCTTCCGCCTCTCTGGGCCATGCCGATGGTCTCGGCGCTCATAACCGGAAGGTCTTTTTTCATGGCGGCCGCGGCGATCAGTTTGGAAGCAAGGATCGTGCCCTGGCCGCCGACGCCGCAAAGGATGATATTCTTATTCATTGCCGTCACCTCCTCCAATGGCCTTTACCGGACATACCTGAGCGCAGAGCCCGCAGCCGGTACAGAGGGAAGCGTCCACGCACACGCGGCCGTTGTCTGTGATCAGCGCCGGACAGCCCAGCTCCCGGATACATTTCCCGCACCGGATACAGCGGTCCGGGTCGACATGCAGACAGCCCGACGGTTTCGTTATGGCAATACAGGGCGACCTAAACAGGATGGCCTTCACGCCCGGCTCCGCCGCGACCCGTTTTACACAGGCGACGGACGCGGAAAGGTCCAGGGGATCCACCGTCTCCACCACGGAAACGCCGATCCCCCGCAGAACCGCCTCGATGCTGACCCTGGCTGTCACGTCGCCCATTACCGTGCGGCCGGTGCCCGGATGCGGCTGATGGCCGGTCATGGCGGTGGTGGAGTTGTCAAGCACCACAAGGGTCATGTTGGCCTGATTATACACGGCGTTCACTACGCCCGTGATGGCGGAGGCGAAAAACGTGGAATCGCCCACAAACGCGAAACAGGTGGTATCCGGCTCGATCCGCCCTACGCCCTGGGCAATGCCAAGTCCCGCGCCCATGCACAGGCAGGTATCCACCATGTCGAGAGGCATGGCGTTTCCCAGGGTGTAACAGCCGATATCCCCGCAGAAAATCGTCTTTTTCCCCTTCATGGCGGTTTTTACCGCGTAGAAGGACGCCCGGTGAGGACATCCCGCGCAGAGCACCGGAGGGCGCACTGGGAGGGATGGCTGGGGGGACGGTAGTGAGGATGGCTGTGATGGCGATTGGGAGGACGGTTGGGATAGCTGCTGCGAGGGCGGCTGGGATGGCGATTGGGCCCGGGGCCGGGAATGATCTTCCAGTCCCGCCGCTTCGCCGAGAAAATCGGCGATATTCTGATTCACACTGTCCCGGCTGTTCTCCCCGGCGTTCTTCACATGATGGGTCAGTTTCCCGTATATTTTTACGGGAAGATGATGCTTTCCGCACAGATAGGTCAGTTCACGCTCAATGACCGGATCCAGTTCTTCCAGACAGAGGACCTCATCCAGGCCGTCCAGGAATTCCAGAGCCAGTTTTTCCGGGAAAGGAAATGGCGTGGCAACCTTAAAAAGCCTCGCGGACTGCGGACTGTCCTTCAGCGCTTCCATGGCGTAGGTAAAGCTGATCCCGCCGGCGGCTATGCCCTTCTTTCCTGTACCGCCGGTCGGACCGGCGCCAGACGCGTCGTCTCTGCCTGCGGTTGTCCCAAAACCGGACGCATCGTTTCTGCCCGCGGCTGTCCCAAAACCGGTCACATCGTCTCTTCCGTCGGGCTGATAGATACAATTTCTCGCATAGAAAGAAAAATCCTCGGCAAGAGTCTCGTTCCTCGCTTCAATCTTCTCATGATTCCGAAGGGACAGGCGGGGGAAAATAACCCACCGGCCGGAATCTTTGACAAAGCCTTCCGGACTGTTGACCCGGTATTCGTCCGCGTCCTTTACCGTCACCGAAGCGTACCCGTGGCAGACTCTTGTGGTGGGCCGCAGGAAAACGGGAGTGCCGTATTTTTCCGAATAGTCAAAGGCCTCCTGCACCATCTCATAAGCCTCCTGGGCGGAGCACGGATCAAAACACGGCACCTTGGAGAATGCGGCAAAATGTCTCGTATCCTGCTCGGTCTGAGAAGAAATGGGGCCCGGATCGTCCGCCACCAGCACCACCATGCCGCCCTTGACGCCGATATATTCCAGGCTCATAAGCGGATCGGACGCCACATTCAGGCCAACCTGCTTCATCGTCACCATGACGCGGGCCCCGGCATAGGCAGCCCCCGCCGCCACCTCCATAGCGGCCTTCTCATTCACCGACCACTCTACATAAGTTCCGGGGACACGCCGTTTCGCTACCGTCTCCAGGACTTCACTGGAAGGCGTGCCGGGATATCCCGCCGCGAGATTGACTCCGGCGGCAATGGCTCCCAGCGCAATCGCTTCATTTCCCATTAAAAATTCCCTGTGCATAGCGTTACCTCTTTTTCATTCATAAAGCCGTATCATGATTTTATGGCAGCCGTCATTATTCCACGCTGCCATAAACCTGAACTGCCGTTATTACATTTTATCACGCTCCGTCTGATTATACCACAGGATGACTTTCTTGCCAAGAATTAAAAAAGAGGGGGCTGCTTAGCATTATGCTGTCTTCTTTGCCCCCATTCTCTCTATATATCCGTTCTCTTTTAAAAACGATATGTTCTTCTCCACCGCCGTTTCACTCACGCCCAGTATGGTATGAAGTTCCGCCGTTGTAATGTTAGGATTGTTCCTCATTTCTATAATGATTTTTAGCCTTCGTGAGTTTAAAACCTTTTTATTTCCAACCTTTTTCCCAACTTTTATTCCCAACCATGTCTATTATAGCACGTTGGGATTAAATCATAAATTAATTCCAGAAGAAAATAGTGCCACATCAAAACTCTTTCCCAAATGGTGTAATAGTGGTGTAGAGGTAACCAAATTTCCCCTGCATTCGGCAAAGTTCCTGAGTTAATTACTTAAGCCTGCTCATTCCATTTTACCGTCCTTCTCCAGCATCCGTTTTACTTCTCGATCAAAGTCCGAAGTAATCTTTTGGGTCTTATTAAACGCATCATATTCAATCTCCGCTTTAGCTTTGGCATCTCTACTGCTGATTCGCCCCTTATCGGAAAGAATATCATAGCGGCGAAATGCGAGAAACTCGTTAATACTGGCAGCGAACTCCTCCATGGTGAAGGTATTCTCCCGCTCAATCAGATCCTCGATGTAGTCAAAGTAGCCCGTCACTGTCCGCTCCAGTTGCCGAATCTGTTTTTCGTCCAGATAGTTTTTCGCAATCGAAACATCGGATTTTAGAATGCGGCCCTCCGGGGCATGTTTCCAGGTTGTTAACCCCATATTGTCCTTGTTGCGGTCGGCGTGGGTATAGACAATCTCTGCGGCAGTCTGTCCTGTGATGGCATAATGAAACTTATTCTGCACCATAGCGTAAAACGCCTGAGTAATCTCTGCGTTTTTATCGTAGTCGATGCTGCATTCCGCAAAAATGTCTGTTACCTGTTGCCATATACGGCGTTCGCTAGCTCGGATAGAACGAACCCGCTCCAAAAGTTCGCGGAAATAGTCCTTGCCAAAGGCCGTCCTGCCCTGCTTCAGACGCTCGTCATCCAGAACAAACCCCTTTGTCATATATTCCTTTAAGATACCCGTAGCCCAGATGCGGAAATGAGTAGCACGACGGGAGTTCACACGGTAACCAACGGAGATAATGGCATCGAGATTGTAAAAATTCGTTTCCTTTGTCTGGGTTTTACCCTTCATGGCGCCGTGTTGAGTGGTTGTTGCAATTTTTGCAACAACCACTTTTTCGTCTAACTCGCCCTCAGAAAAAATATTTCTTAGATGTCTGCTTATAGAGGACTTATCAACAGAGAATAATTCGGCCATAGCATTTTGTGTCAGCCAAATCGTTTCATCTTTGATCACGGCATTGACCGAGACGTCTTCATCCGCTGCCCGATACATCAAAAACTCTAATTCCTTGTTCATGCTCACACCTCAATTCCGCGATAATTTTCGCAATCTCCTCCCGCAGTACCTGATCACATGCCACAATCCCCTCAATCTGAGCGTTCAGTTTCACAATATTGATCTTCTCCCTCCCGTCCTCCTGCTCTACATAGGTGCTGACAGAGAGGTTGTAGTCGTTCTCAATGACTTCATCATAGGGCCTTTTAATCGTCCTGATATACAAATCAAAGCAACACCTCCATATATTGCCTGATTTTTTTCTCCACCTGGAGTATTTTAGCATATTCCATAAGTCTCGGCAGGTTTTTCTTTCCGTTCAGATATTGTTTTACAGCAAATCGTTTTTCCTGCATTTCCGCATCAATTCTAAAAATATCGCACAAAGTTCTTTCCGCGTTATAGCATGGAACTATATGATTATTCCGGGGCTCTGGCCCACCCCGGTCGCAGTTCAGCGCACCCTGACCGCAGTTCAGATCATTTAGCAC
>CANQME010000106.1 GCA_947624815.1 uncultured Lachnospiraceae bacterium
TGATTGTCCCCCAACTGCTTTATGCGCCAGTTCGGGTACTTCGGGGACGGTCTTTTTCATACACGAGTTATCTTATTCTAATCCCCCGGGACTGCGTATCCCGAAGAATGGATTATCCCATTTACATAAACAGCCCCGGCCAGTCTCCGACCGGCCGAAGCTGCTATTCTGTCAAATCTCTCACAGCGAAGATTCCCGCACGTCTGTCTGTACGGCCGTTTCTCAGCCGTCTATCTCTGCACGCAGTCAAGACTGCCGTCTGCCCGGCCTTTTCTCGGCCGGTTACCTCTGCACGCAGTCAAGACTGACTCCTGTCCAGGCCGTTTCCGCTGCCGTCTGCCTCCGCACGCGGCCGGAGCCGCCTGCCCGGCCTTTTCTCAGCCGTCTATCTCTGCACACGGCCGGAGCCGTCGCCTCCTGCCAGCGCTTCCACATCGGCGCGGGTCACGAGATTGAAGTCGCCCGGGATCGTATGCTTTAAGGCGGACGCCGCCACGGCGAACTCCAGAGCCGCCTTCATGTCCTTGCCGTCCGCCAGACCGCAGATCAGGCCGGCCGCAAAGGAATCGCCGCCGCCCACGCGGTCCACGATGGGTGTGATTCGATACTTCCGGGAATGATAGAACTCCCGGGTCTTCCCGTCCATGATGCAGGCAGACCAGCCGTTATCCGACGCGCTGTGGCTCTCCCGCAGGGAACTGACGATATACCGGAATCCGAACTTATCCGCCATCTGGTTAAAGATATCCACATAGCCTGCCAGCTCCAGCTCTCCGGAAGTCACGTCCGTGCCGCCCGGCTTAAAGCCCAGGACCTTCTCCGCGTCCTCTTCGTTGCCGATGCACACGTCCACATACTGCATCAGGTTCGTCATAACCCTCTGGGCCTTCTCCGAAGACCACAGCTTCTTGCGGAAATTCAGATCCACGGACACCGTCACGCCGTGGGCCTTGGCCGCCTTCAGCGCCGCCTCGGTCAGAACGATGGCGTCGTCGCTGACAGCCGGGGTAATGCCGGTGAAATGGAACCAGCCGGCATCCTGGAAGATCGCGTCAAAATCGAATTCCTCCGGCTTCGCGGTGGAAATGGAGCTGTGGGCGCGGTCATAGACCACATTGGACGCCCGCATCGCCGAGCCGGTCTCCAGATAGTAGATACCCAGGCGCTCGCCGCTTCTGGCGATATGCTTCGTTCCTACGTTATACTTGCGCAGGGCGGCCACGGCGCACTCGCCGATCGGATTGGCCGGAACCGCGGTCACGAACTCCGCGTCGTGGCCGTAGTTGGCAAGAGACACGGCCACATTGGCCTCGCCTCCGCCATAATTGACGTCGAACTCATCTGCCTGGATAAACTTCTCATTGTTCGGGGTCGACAGCCGCAGCATGATCTCGCCCATCGTTACAATTTTTGCCATAGAAAATATGCTCCCCTTCTAAAATAAATACCGGTATTTCACGGTTTTTCTCATTTTGCACGGGCGGCTGCCACGGCTGCGACGAATTCCTTCGCCTTGGCCGTCACGGCTGCGAAATCGCCGGTCTTGGCGCCCTTGGTCAGGCTGCTGCCGGTTCCGACCGCATAAGCCCCGGCCTTGATCCACTTGTCCACGTTGTCCACGTCGACGCCGCCGGAAGGCATGAATTCACCCTGGGGAAGCGGTCCCTTGAAGGAGCTGATGGCAGCCGGTCCCACGATATTGCCGGGGAAGATCTTGATCACGTCGCAGCCCGCTTCCATGGCGGTGATCGCCTCGGTCGGCGTCATGACGCCCGGCAGCATCGGCACACGATAGCGGTTGCACAGCCGGATCGTATCCACATTCAGTCCCGGGCTTACCACATAATTGGCGCCCGCCAGAATCACCTGTCTGGCCGTCTCCGGATCGAGAACCGTTCCCGCTCCGATCACGACCTTCTCATTGTCCTTATACTTCTTCGACATCGCGGCGATGAATTCCACCGGATTGCCCTCGTCCATCGTCATGGTGATCTCGATAAAATTGATCCCGCCGGCGATAATGGCGTCGACAACCTTCTCCCCCTGCTCCAGATTCTTCGCACGGACTACCGCTACCAGACAATCCTCGCGCATTCTCGAAAGTACCTGTTCCTTCTTCATATTTCCGACACTCCTTTTCTCTACAAGCGGAGAGCTCCCCGCACAACAGCTTCTTAGTAAATTTTACTCCATCCTGACGATAATGTCAATATTTGCCGCATTATGCATCCGCACCGACCGGATCCTCGTCCAGCTTATACGGAGTCGCCTGGTACACATAGTAATTCAGCCAGTTGCTGTAAAGCGTATTGGCGGTTCCTCTCCAGCTTAAGACCGGTCTGGACAGCGGGTCGTCGTTCTCATAATAATTGATCGGCACCTGGGGATTCAGCCCCCGCCCCATATCGCGCTGGTACTCGTTGTTCAGCGTCATCCTGTCGTACTCCGGATGTCCCTGGACGAAGACCTGACTGCCGTCCTTCTTCATGATCAGGAAGATCCCCGCCTCCTCCGATTCCGCCAGCACCAAAAGCTCCGGATGCTTCTCCACATCCGCCCTGCGCACTTCCGTATAGCGGGAATGGGGCGCCATGATATAATCATCCATATTCCTGGTCAGGGGCAGACGGTGATGGAGAACCTTATGACGGTAAATGCCGCTCAGCTTCCCGTCCCGCTTGTATTTGGGGATCCCGTAATGATAGTAAAGCCCGGCCTGGGCGCCCCAACAGATGTGGAGCGTGGACGTCACATGGGTCTTGCTCCACTCCATCACCTCGCAGAGCTCCTGCCAGTAGTTGACCTCCTCGTATTCCAGCATCTCCACCGGCGCTCCCGTGATGATCATTCCGTCGTAATGCTTGCGGCGGATCTCCTGAAACGTCCGGTAAAACTGCTCCATATGGCTGGCCGACGTGTTCTTGGACACATGGGACGCCAGCATCATAAACGTGCAGTTGATCTGCAGCGGTGTGTTGGAAAAGGATCGGAGAAGCTGCAGCTCCGTCTCCTCCTTCACCGGCATCAGATTCAGGATCAGAATCTCCAGCGGACGGATATCCTGGCTCATGGCCCGCTCCTCGTCCATCACGAAAATATTCTCCGATTCCAGGATCGCCTTGGCGGGCAGATCGCTCTGTATTTTGATTGGCATACTGTTTCCTCCTGCTTTTTCATTGCTTTTGTATGCTCCGGCCGCGCCGGAAATTCATTGTCTCACCGTCCGCCGCCGTCCAGCAGCTTCAGGAAATCCTCCTCCGACAGGATCGGGATTCCAAGCTCCCTCGCCTTCTTATTCTTGGACGATGAGGAATTCACATCGTTGTTGATCAGATACGTCGTCTTCGACGTGACCGAGCCGGCGGCCCGGCCGCCCTTCTCCTCGATCAGCTCCTGCAGCTCCTTCCGGTTGGAGAAATGCTCCACCGCCCCGGTGATCACGAAGGTCATGCCAGAAAGCGGGCGGACCGCTTCGTCCTCCTCCGCGCTCTCAGAAACCGCCTCGATATCCAGCTCCGCAAGCAGCCGGTCCACGACGGCGTTGTTCTTCTCCGACGCGAAATACCGGCACCAGCCGTCGGCCAGGACCTCTCCGATCCCGTCGGCCTCCTGCAGCTCCTCCGCCGAAGCGCGGCGCATTTTTTCAAAATCATAGCGGAACTTCCGGCACAGCACCCTGGCGTTCGCCAGACCGATACCGGCCACGCCCAGACCGTAGACCACGCGGACCAGCGTGGTATGAGACGCCCGCTGCGCGGCCTGGATCAGATTGTCATAGGACTTCGGCCCGAAGCCCTCCATCCCGATAATGGCCTCTCTGTGACGGTCCAGGTGGAAGATATCGGCGTACTCATGGATAAAGCCCGCGCCGATGAATTTCTCCAGAGTCATCTCCGACAGGCCGTCGATATTCAGCGCGTCCCGGCTCACGAAGAGCGTAAAGCTCTTGATCTTCTTGGCCTGGCAGTCCGGATTCGTGCAGTACAGGGACTTCACGTCGTTCTCACTGCGGATGGCCGTCCGCCCGCCGCAGACCGGGCATATCTCCGGAATGTCCCTCACGCCGCTGCGGGTCAGATTATCGGCAATCTGGGGAATGATCATATTGGCCTTATAGACCGTGATCGTATCTCCCGCCCCCAGCTGGAGCCCTTCCATAATGCTGATATTATGGACGCTGGCCCGGCTGACCGTGGTGCCCTCCAGCTCCACCGGCTCAAACACCGCCACCGGGTTGATCAGTCCCGTCCGGGACGGGCTCCACTCGATATAGGAAAGGGTCGTCTCAGCCGTCTCGTCGGCCCATTTAAATGCGATCGAATTGCGCGGGAACTTGGCCGTGCGGCCCAGCGACTCGCCGTACGCGATGTCCTCATACGTCAGTACGAGTCCGTCGGACGGGATATCATAGCCCGCGATGGCCCCGGCGAAACGCTTCACCGCGTCGGGCAGCGTCGCCGCCGTAACCTGCATATGCTCCACCACCTCGAAGCCCTGCCGCGCAAGCCATTCAAAACGCCGGCTGACCGAATTGCGAAGCTCCTGCGCCGCCGCTTCCGCCCGGGCGCCATCCCCTCCGGGCTTCTGCGCCGTGCTTTCAGCCGGCGCAGCTGCCGGACTTCCGGCCGTTTCCTGCACTGCGTCCCCCGCCGGCTTCTGCTCTGCGCTTCCGGCGCTGCCAAACTCACCGCCTTCCGCCTGTACCAGAGCAAATATGATGCAGTTCACATGGCGGCCCGCCGTAACCTCGCTGTTCAGCTGTCTTACCGAGCCGGAGCACAGGTTACGCGGGTTCTTATACCGGGCGTCCATATCTGCGATCTCCGCATTCATTTTCTCGAAATCCGAGTAACGGATCACCGCCTCGCCCCGCAGGACGAGCCGGCCCCTGAACGCGATCTGAAGCGGAATGTTCTCGAATACCCTGGCGTTATTCGTAATAACCTCGCCGATCTCGCCGTTGCCCCTGGTAACGGCCTTCACCAGCTTTCCGTCCTCATAGGTCAGCACCACGGTCAGGCCGTCCAGCTTCCAGGAAAGCACGCCCTCCTGCGGACCGAGCCATTCCTGCAGCGCGCCCACGTCCTTGGTCTTGTCCAGGGAAAGCATGGGCGAC
The DNA here is from genome assembly GCA_947624815.1 of uncultured Lachnospiraceae bacterium. Lineage (GTDB taxonomy): Bacteria > Bacillota > Clostridia > Lachnospirales > Lachnospiraceae > UBA3402. The sequence goes on from CANQME010000106.1 coordinate 5,117, forward strand.
GGATGAGCCTCCTTGGGAAGCTCGCTCAGGATCTCGTAACCTACCCGCTGGGTGGGACTGCCTGCCAGCACCACGCCGGTCTCCGTCTCCAGGGCCAGCAGATCGTCATAGAGCCTGTCATATTCATAATTGCTCATGATCTCGCGGCTTTCCTGATAATAGGCCTTAGCGGCCTCCGAAAGCAGCGCGATCAGTTCCTTCATTCTCGGAATTCTGTCCTGCATGATCTTTTTGTTCCCTCACATCTGTTTCCTTCCGGCCCCGCCTCCGTGCCCGGCGCCCGCCGGTTCTTCTCCGGTACCGTCCAGAAGCTTAAGAAGTCCCCCGTACTCCTCCTCCGTCACCTTGCGGAAGGTTCCGCTCTTCAGTCTGCCCAGTTCCACATTCATAATACGGATACGGGTCAGAGACTGCACCTGATATCCCAGAGCGCCGCACATCCGGCGGATCTGCCGGTTCAGCCCCTGCGTCAGTACGATATGGAATTCCCTCTTTCCGGTGATCCAGGCCCTGCACGGCTTCGTCTTGACATCCAGCTCCTTCAGCCATACGCCGGCTTCCAGTTCCCGGATGAAATCCATGGTCGGCGGTTTGTTCACAACCACCACATATTCCTTCTCATGTCCGCTGCTGCCCTTCATGATCCGGTTGACCAGATCCCCCTGGTTCGTCATGAAAATCAGTCCCTCGGAGTCCTTGTCCAGCCGTCCCACGGGATAGACCCGCTCCGGATAATGGACCAGCTCCACGATATTCATCGCGCGGTCCTTTGGGGACGTGGTGCACACGACACCACGAGGCTTATTGACCGCCAGAAGCACCGGCTTCGGCCGGGTCGCAGCCCCGCCTTCGGGCGACGTCCCACGCCCGTCCCGTTTCCGGCTGCCGGCCGGCTCCGCCGCGCGCTGCCGTCCCACCGGCTTCCCGTCGCAGACGATGTACTGACCGGCGGTCACCTTCCGGCCGGCGGCGGCCTTCTCACCGTCCACCAGCACCCTGCCCGCCTCGATCAGCCGGTCCGCCTCCCGCCGGGAACAGACGCCCATCTGGCTTAAATATTTATTCAGACGAATCTCTTCCAATCTGTTTCCTCTTTTCCGTCATGACTATCCAGGCAGCTGCCGGTCGGCTTCGACCTGTTACGGTCTGTTCCGGCGTCACTGCGCTGCCGCTTCCGGCCTTCTCCAGTCTGTTCCGGCGCCCTGCGCTGCCGCTTCCGGCCTTCTCCGGTCTATTCCGGCGTTCCAGCGCTGCTACTTTCGGTATTCTCCGGCTCATCCGCTCCGATTCCGTCCAGGATCAGCATGGCGTCTCCGAACGAGAAGAACCGGTACCGTTCCCTGATCGCTTCCTCATAAGCCGCCAGCACATGCTCCCGTCCCGCCAGCGCCGATACCAGCATCACCAGCGTCGATTCCGGCAGATGAAAATTGGTGATCAGCCCGTCCAGCAGCTTGAACCGGTAACCGGGATAAATGAAGATCTCCGTCCAACCGCTTCCGGCCTTCAGAAGTCCGTCCTCCCCGGCAGCCGACTCGATCGTCCGGCAGCTGGTCGTCCCCACGCAGATCACGCGCCCGCCGGCTGCCTTCGTCTCATTGACCTTTGCAGCGGCGTCCTCATCCACCATATAGAATTCCGAATGCATATGATGATCCAGAACATTCTCCACCTTCACCGGGCGGAAGGTCCCCAGTCCCACATGCAGGGTCACACGGGCGATCTTCACGCCCATTTCCTCGATCTGCGCCAGAAGCTCCTTCGTAAAATGAAGTCCCGCCGTAGGAGCGGCCGCCGAACCCTCATGAACGGCGTACACCGTCTGGTAGCGGTCCTTATCCTTCAGCTGGTGGGTAATATACGGCGGCAGCGGCATCTGCCCCAGCCGGTCCAGGATCTCCTCGAAGATCCCCTCATAGGAAAACCGGATCAGACGGTTTCCTTCCTCCGCCACCTCCAGCACACGGCCCTTCAGAAGCCCGTCCCCGAAAATGATCTCCGTTCCCGGCCGCGCCTTCTTCCCCGGCTTCACCAGCGTCTCCCACACATCGTTCTCCCGGCGCTTCAGAAGAAGCACCTCGATCTTCGCCTGCGTGTCCGCCTTCACGCCGTAGAGCCTGGCCGGTATCACCTTCGTGTCGTTGATGACCAGGCAGTCGCCCCGTCTCAGATAATTCACGATATCCCGAAATCCCCGGTGCCGGATCTCTCCCGTGGTTCTGTCAAGCGCCAGAAGACGCGACGCCGACCGGTCCTCAAGAGGATCCTGCGCGATCAGCTCCTTCGGCAGTTCAAAATTAAAATCCGATACATTCATGCAGTTCAACGCTCCGTTCCATCCACGCGCAGCCCGGCGCCCCCGTCAGCTTCCGATCACGACCTCCGACTCTCCGCTGTAAATACTCTTCAGTTTCTCATCCGAGGACACCGCTTCCGCCATCGCGTCCGCAACCTGCTCCCTCAATGCAGCCACATCTTCCTTTTCGCCGATCCGCGCGATGTAGGCCGCCACCGCCTCGCTGACGTCCTCCTGCATCACATAGCTCCCATCCTCGAGCCTGGTCACATAGGCCCAGGTCAGCTGAGGCATCAGCATTTCCGCGCCGCGGTACCGGATCTCGAAATACGGAAAGATCACGTAAGTATCCGGTTCCGGCCCCTCGATGGAATAGCAGGAGATATTCTCATAGCTTCTGACGCTGGCCTTCACCAGCTCCATCCGCTCCTTTTCGGCGGCGATCTCCTCCTCCGTCAGCCCGCTCCTTCCGAACAGCCTGGCAAGCAGCTCCGGATCCGCGTCCTCCTTCGCCTGACAATAGGTCCGCACCAAGGCCAGAAGCTGCGGAACCTCGTCCTGCTTCAGCGTATACCGGGAAATATCGATGTCCGCATAAGCCTGTGCCGCCTCCGTCTCCGCCGAGCTGTCTCCGCCGTCGGCAGAGCCGTCTCCCGGCTGTCCGTCTCCAGACCGGTTCTCTTCTACGGTGTCAACGCCGTCCACGGCCTGTCCTTCCTCTCCGGCCGCCGCGCCGTTCGTCTGTCCTTCCTCTCCGGCGGCCGCGCCATCTCCGGCCTGTCCCTCCTGTCCGGATACCGCGCCATCTCCGGCCTGTCCCTCCTGTCCGGATACCGCGCCGACTGCCTGTCCTTCCTCTTCGGCGGCCGTACCGTCCGGCTGTCCTTCTTCTCCGGCCATCACCATCTGCGTCCCTTCCGGCGCTTCTCCGTCTTTATTCTTCCCCCGATCGGAGCTTATGATCACGGCGATCAGTATCACTGCCAACAGCGGAATCGCGGCAAACCGCAGATAATGCATCAGATCGCTGTTCGCGAATCTTCCGCTGAAATTCCATTTTTCCTTCATCAATGAGCCTCCCGCTCCCAGTCTCGTTCTATTCTAGCAAAAAGCCCTGTAAAATGCAATGCAGGAAAATTTTTTCCCGCATCTTTCATTTTCCGCTTGCATCCTTTCGCGGAACGTAGTATTATATATACGATGCGTCTGTAGCTCAGTGGATAGAGCAGTGGCCTCCGGAGCCGCGTGCGGAGGTTCGATTCCTCTCAGACGCATTTCTTATTCAAAGCTTCATCTGTTTCACGACCGTATTACTTTTCACAGGCCGCACCGGCCGCAGTTTCCACGGATTGCAGAGAAACGCAGTGAGGTATGTTACTGTGCGCACAGTTTACATAATTATATCATTTAAGGGGGTATACGTATGGTATACAAAGCATTTCAGGAAACAATCATCGACAGACTCCAGAACCGGCTGGGACCCGATTACCGGCTGACCGTAAGCAAGATTCCCAGGAACAACGGGCTGTTCCTGGACGGACTCGCCGTCACGCCGGCGGGACAGACCATGGCCCCGGTCGTCTATCTGAACCATTACTATGAACGCTTCCTCGCCGGCCGTTCCATGGACGATCTGGTGGAAGAGATCACGGACATCTACCGGGAAAGCGCCGGCCTGTTTCAGCCGGGTATCCTGTCTCTCAATGATTTTTCACAGCTGAAGGACAAGGTCACATACCGCATTATCAGCACAAAGGACAATCAGCTCCTCCTCGAAGATGTGGTATCATTTCCCTTCGAAGATCTTTCCATCGTCTTTTATCTGCTCCTTCAGCAAAGTCCCACCGGGCAAATGTCCGCTCTGATCCACAAACGTCATATGAAACAATGGCAGACGACCCCGGAAGAGCTTCTGGCTCTGGCGGAAACGAACACGCCGCGGCTTCTGCCCCCTGTCCTGAAGCCCATGGCCGATGTCATGGAAAATATCGCCAGAACACACATGGATCAGGAATACGAACCCGGCATGATCGACCGGATCTTTCCGGGGCACGAAGCCATGCCACTTTATGTACTGAGCAATTCGACCGCTCTCAACGGGGCATGCGTCATGCTGTATCCGGACGTATTGAAAAACTTCGCGGAACAGCTGGACCGGGATCTCGTGATTCTCCCCTCCAGCATCCACGAAGTCCTTCTTCTGCCCTATGATGAGGACATCCGTATCTGCGATCTGGCCGAAATGGTAACCGGTATCAACCAAAACGAAGTGGCCGTCGAAGACCGGCTGTCCGACCACGTGTATCTCTACTCCCGCGCAGCCGACGCGGTTGCGCTGGCCAGGGATCCCGGCTGCGCAGACCTACTGTGACACGTTATCTTCCAGAAGTCCCAGCTTCACCTTCAGAATTCTCGTTACCGATTCATCGATCCGTTCCTCCGTCAACGTGCCGTCCGCAACGGCATCCAGCACTCCCTGATACGCCTCCATGAAATTCTCCGGCATCAGCAGAATATCCGCTCCCGCCAGAAGCGCTTTCACCGCAGTCTCCGCGGACGAATATTCCTGTACGACAGCGCCCATATTCAGCGCATCGGTGATCACGATCCCGTCATAGCCCATCTCACGGCGCAGGATCCCGTTTATGATCACGGGCGAAAGCGACGCCGGCGTGTCGTCCCCCGTTACGTTCGGAAGAGAAATATGGGCCACCATAATGAAGGGGATTCCTCTTGTGATCCCGTCCTGGAACGGTACCAGTTCGCTCTCCTGAAGCTGCTCCTTTGTCCGTTCGGTATAGGCGTAGCCCTGATGGGTATCCGCCTCCGTAGCTCCATGTCCGGGAAAATGCTTGTACGTTCCCAGAACCTGCTGCGACGCCAGACCGTACGCCACGCTGGCCGCCATATTGGACACCACATACGGATCCTTCCCAAAGGAGCGCAGCTTCACCACCTGATTGTCCGGGTTGGTAAGCACGTCGGCAACAGGAGCGAAATCCACATTAAAGCCCAGTTCATGAAGATAGGTACCGATCTTCACGCCGGTGTCAAAGGCTCTGTCCGGATCGTTCTTCTTCCCGATCTGCGACATATCGCCGATCGTCGGCACCCGAAACTTCCCGGTTCCGCTGATCCGGGCGACCGTTCCGCCCTCCTCGTCCACACAGGCCAGCGCCGAAAGCCCGAGCCTTTCCCGGCTGTATGACTGCACGGCAGACAGCATTGCCACTGTCTGCTCCTGATCCACCAGATTCGCTCCCATATAGATGAAGCCCCCGACCGGGAACCGGTCAAACGCGGCTTTCAGCCCGTCGCCGGCCGCAGTAAGCGGTTCCCTGCTGCCCGCAAGGGCCTCCGGCGTCACGACAAACAGCTGCGCCACCTTATCCTCCAGGGACATCTCACCCAGACGCACGAATACCTTCCGTCCCAGATCCGCGTCGTCCGTCAGGAAGAAGGGGGACACCGGCAGAAGCGGCGTGCCGGACTGCGTCTCTGCCGAAAGCCCCGACAAACCATCGGCAGCCGGCTCGCCGGCTGCTCCCGTGCCGTCGCCAGCGTCCAGGCCGCCTTCGGCGGCCTGGTTACCGGCGGCATCCTGGCTGTCTGCGGCGCCATTCCCGCCGGACACGTCCTGACCATCTGTGCCGCTGCCCAGGGCATCCTCCCCGGCAACCGGCTCCTGACTGCCGGACCAACCGCCTTCTGCATTCTGGTCTCCGGCCGCTCCTGCCCCGCCGCTCCCGCATCCGGCCAGCAGCACCGCAGTCAGCAGCACGCAAACGATCCGTTTCCCTTGCCTTCTCATCTCCACGCCCCCTCGTATTATTCCATATCCAAAAGCATCTTCTTCACTTCCAGCATCCGGTCCCTCAGCACGGCAGCCTCCTCGAAATTCAGCTCTGCAGCGGCTACCCGCATCTTCTTCTGCAGCTCCTTCATCAGCTTATTCAGCTCTCCCGCATCCATGGATTCCAGATCCTTCTCATTGGCCTTCGCCTTCAGATCCTCGTCCGCCGCCTTCGAGATCGCGATCAGGTCCCGGACCGCCTTGCGGATGCTGGTAGGCGTTATCCCGTGAGCCTCATTATATTCCTGCTGGATCTTCCGCCGCCGGTTCGTCTCATCGATGGCCCGGCGCATCGAATCGGTGATCACGTCCGCGTACATGATCACATGGCCGTCCACGTTCCTGGCCGCCCGCCCGATCGTCTGCACCAGCGACGTCTCCGACCGCAGAAAGCCCTCCTTATCCGCATCCAGGATCGCCACCAGAGAAATCTCCGGAATATCCAGGCCCTCCCGCAGCAGGTTGATTCCCACCAGCACATCGAATACATTCAGACGCATGTCCCGGATGATCTCCGCCCGCTCCAGCGTGTCGATATCCGAATGCAGGTACTTGACCCGCACGCCTACGTCTCGCATATAATCGGTCAGATCCTCCGCCATGCGCTTGGTCAGCGTCGTGACCAGCACCTTGTTGCCCTTCCCAATCTCCTTATTGCACTCCGCCACCAGATCGTCGATCTGTCCCGCCACCGGCCGCACCACGACCTCCGGATCCAGAAGCCCCGTCGGCCGGATGATCTGCTCCGTCCGCAGCATCTCATGCTCCGCCTCGTAGTCCCCCGGCGTCGCCGACACAAACATCATCTGGTCGATCTTCCCCTCGAATTCTCCGAAATTCAGCGGCCGGTTATCCAGCGCCGACGGCAGACGAAACCCGTAATCCACCAATGTCTGCTTCCTGGACCGGTCTCCGTTAAACATTCCCCGCACCTGCGGCAGCGTCATATGGGACTCGTCCACGATCATCAGAAACTCGTCCGGAAAATAATCCAGAAGCGTATACGGCGGTTCCCCCGGCGCGGTTCCCACCAGATGGCGGGAATAATTCTCGATTCCGGAGCAGAACCCGGTCTCCCGCATCATCTCCACGTCGAAATTCGTCCGCTCCGCGATCCGCTGCGCCTCCAGAAGCTTATCCTCGCTCTTAAAATACGCCACCCG
>CANQME010000107.1 GCA_947624815.1 uncultured Lachnospiraceae bacterium
AGCCATACAGACAGACAGGCTCTAACCCGCATATTTACTGGGTTAGAGCCCATTTCACTTCGGAAGTTGAGATTATACACGTTTTTCAGCGGCACTCAATCCTTTTTTCTTATGTTTTGATCCGGATATGCCAGATATGCCTCCGCCTATTCAGCATTGCAGTTTATTCTTCGGTATGATACAATGGCATACAGTTAAACTTGGGAACAGACGAATCAACCGGTATTTCCTTCCATTTTTACATGAAGGTTCTACCGGATTTTGCCCCTGTCTGCGGCTCCTTTACCGAGGGCGGACAGAAAGAATTCCTGTACTGGGTACCTGTTGACACGCCGGTACCGTACTATCCAGACTTTTTTCGAACCGAACTCCCGGCTCCGAGCCGAGATGTCAAATATTTTTTGAACGACGAGCGGCAATATCCCGATTTTCGGGACATGGATCAGCGTGAAGAATCGTAGTTCGGAGAAAAGCTTATATGAGACTAAGACCATACATACAAAGTAAAGATTTTAAATACATAGCAGGATGGATTGATAACGAGAGAAGTCATGCATTGTGGTGTGCAAATAATCTCCCATATCCAATTACAATGGAGACATTTCATAGTTTTCTGGAAGAAACTATGGATGAGTGGACAATCAGCCCTTTTGTGGCAACAGACGATAGCGGAAATACGGTAGGCTTTTTCCGTTATTCGGTTAATACTGAAAGCAACGAGGGCTTTTTGGCATCTGTAATCATTGATAATAAGCTGCGTGGAAAAGGGTACGGCAGAGAAATGATACGGCTGGCCTTGCGGTATGCGTTTGAAATAACAGGTGCGGAATTGGTGCAGCTGAATGTTTTTATTGAAAACCAAGACGCAAAACGCTGTTATGAAAGCATTGGTTTCGTTGAGAGATGTCTTACCAAAGACGCATTTACATATAAAGACGAGGTGTGGAACAGATGCAATATGACTATAACAAAGGAAAAAGAAGTGCTGACTGGGGTATAGTTTTATGGAGCACTGGCTGGTCAGGTTAGGGAGCCTGTAGTTTACTTATCAGTATAATATCAGTGAATACAAGCGCCTGCTGATGCACCTGACGATTAAAAGGAAAGGGAAATATCATTTTGTAGAGGTGAAGCCGGTATGGAAATGTCAACGACGCACTATGTTTTTCACTACAAGAAAAACAGCTTGGCTGAAAAAGAAATAATTCAAATTGCTGATATTCAGGAGGGATGCTACACATTTATCAGCGGCTGCCTTCATGCTGACGCAAAGGGCAAAATCCACTATCATTTATTCGATACTCCACAAGAAGTAGGAAAGCAATATGCAATTATCCACGACGAGGATGACGATGAGCCATGCAACGGCTTTGCTCTTCCGGATATCATGAGCAAAGACGGTATGAATCATGTTTATGCCGTATACAGCGAAACGATAAAATGTATCGGTTTCCATGAAGACGCACATATCATTTCCTATTCGCTTTGCAGACCGGAGTCGCGGTTCATCAGCGAAGGGCTTGCCATGTTTTTTGATCGGTACTGGTGGGGAATCGATAATTATTCCTGGACGAAATGGTATATTGAGCAAGGAAAAAATCCGTCTGTAGTCAATCTCTTGGAAAACAGTCATTTTCGTGAATATGACTGTGAACTGACCTATCCTCTCGCGGGTGCGTTTACAGGATACCTGATCGAACGCTTCGGTACGGAAAAATATATTGCATTTTATAAGCGATGCGCTGAAAAAACGGCGCAGGCTCTTGAGCAAGCCTTTGGGATTCCGGCTACTCTTCTCGAAAAGGACTTTCTTGGCTACATGAAAATGTTTGTTTTGCGCAAGGACATCCGCGAGTTGATGGTAAAAGATTTTGGCGAGTGATAACTTCAAGCTTGTAAAGTAGTTAAGAAGTATGATAAGTAAATTCAAATTGTCAGAGAGATAATGAGGACGGCAACTCAGGAGGAATAATTATGATTAGCACAATACTTATAATTTCGGGTGCTATATGGTTATGCGTAGGAATTGTTGCAGTGTTGATAAGACGCAATAAAGAAAAGAAAAACAAATAACTTTAGTGTTTTGATTACCTCCTTGATTACCTCGCGAAAAAACGGGATAAAGAAAGAGCCGGGAAATGACGTATTTAAGCCATTTCTCAGCTCTTTTTGAAATGGAGCATTGCGCACGACAAACGAACCCCGCGCCGGCCTCTGCATCCGTGATTTCCGACAGTGTTATGGTCCGGCTGTCCCCGCCATAGTTGAATGTCATGGCCAGGTGATCGTCGTAAACGAAAATAGCATTCACGAATGTTTCCACCAAGCGGCGCTGGCATTCCCGGTCCCGAATGTCCATATCTTTCATGCGGCCCAGAAAATAGAGAATATGATCCTTTGTCAGCTTAAAGCCCCGCTCCAGCTCTTTGTCAGCGAGGGCTTTTGTTATTGCCACTTTCTGCGCCTCCAGCTCATCCATACGGGCTTTTATCGCTGAGTTGAATAATCCCGCCTCTATGGATCGGACAAGGTTAGAAATGCCTGTGTCAACGTCTGAGAGCTGTTTCTGCATAACCCTGATTTGCTCCTGCTCTGTATCCTGGGAGAGGTAGTATTGCCAGGTGTTTTCTGCGATAAATTCCAGGAGAGCATCATCCCGTAGAATGCTTTGTATCTCATCCAGGACAAGAGGCTCTATCAGGTCATATCGGACAGACTTTTTCCGGCAGGCGGCAGGATTTTTGCGGTGCTGCTGGCAGGTGTAATAGTTATACTTTACCCCCATTTTACCCGTGCCGCTTTCTCCGAACATGAGGCTGCCACAATGTCCGCAAAAAAGTTTTCCGGTCAAAAGGAAATCCGTGTAATTCCACCTGTGAGATGGCATCCGCCGATTGATTTTTAACATTTCCTGGACCGTGGCGAATGTCTCTTTATCAATCAGCGGCGGGATCGCACTTTCATCCCGTACCTGATCCTTGTACGTGTAAACACCAATATACTTTTCGCTGCTGAGTATCCGAGGCAAGCTGTTCTTTGTGAATGGCTTGCCTTTTGTCGTTCTATACCCCTGTTCGTTCAGGTACTTTATGATTTCTGCCATTGTCGAGCCGGATGCGTATTTCTCAAAAATGAGCTGGACGATGGGCGCAGTTTCCGGGTCGATCTCATAAGTGTAATCCTTTGCTTTGCGGTATCCCAGCGGCGGCAAGCCTATGACATGGCGCTTTTTGGCGCTTTCTGAAATGCCGCGGCGGATGTTCTGGGCAAGCTGCAGGCTGTAATATTCCGCCATACCCTCCAGAACGCTTTCCAGGATAACACCCTCCGGGGAATCTGGTAGGTTTTCCGCGACGTATTCCACTCTCACGTCATGCTTTTTGGCCCGGTATTTGTTAAACGTAATTTCCTCACGGTTTCGCCCAAAACGGTCCACTTTCCAAACGATGATAACGGAAAACTGCTTTTTTGCACAGTCAGATAGCATCTGCTGGAATGCGTCCCGGTTATCCGTGCGGCCGGAGATAGCCCGGTCAATGTATTCATGGACGATAGTATAGCCCTTGACCTCCGCGTATTTTTTGGCAGCGGCAAGCTGCCCCTCAATGGACTGTTCGCCCTGGCTGTGTGAGGAATACCGAGCATAGACTACCGCCAACTTTCCTTGCGATTCTGTTTTCAAAGTATCTCACCTCCGAATGTCGTTTTGTGAGCGACGGTGCTACACGGCTCAATGGGTGCCGGGTGTCGTTCCGAAATCGACATAGATGATATTTCCCTCTCTGCGGATCACGCGAGATTCTGGCCCCTTTTGTACTTGTCATTCAGAAGTAGGCCCTGGATGATCCCCTCTACCTTTGCCTGATCCACATCATCAAGCTGGTTATACATCCGCAGAATTTCCGGCATCTGCTCATTCTGTACGTCCGTGTCCACCGCTTTGCGGAAGGCCACGGCTTTTTTTACGTTTCCGTCGAAATGGTCCAGTACCGGACCGGCTACCTCTGCGATCAGATCAGGATCGGAGTAATCGGTTGGATCGTCTGTGCGTCCCAGCAGATAATCCGAGGATACGCCCAGAGCATCCGCAATGGTGGCGACTGTCTCACCTTTTGGGGCGGAGTTTTTCTTTCCCCAGGATGATATTGTCGCCCGCGTGACATGGAACATATCCGCGGCCCGTTGTGAACACGGCTCTATCCCGTGCTTTTCGCAGATTTGAGCATAGCGAGAGTAGAAAGTCAAGTTTTTCACCTCACAGTAAAAATTTTTTTACCAAACCCCTTGACAAGTCAAATTTATTTTGCTACACTATGCTCAGACAGTTAAATAAAATTGACCGACAGAGAGAAACCACAGCCTGCGGCAACAGGTAAGGGTAACTCGCGCGGGAATGGTAGAGATATGGCTATCGCTATTATACCGCAAAAGTTAAAATTATTCAACTGTTTCAGTCAAAAAATTTTAACAAGAGAAAGGAGGCGTTTTTATGGGTGCGACCTATAACGAGGATTGGACGGCGGATGTTGTCGGTCGGATGCACAGGCTCCGAATTACCAATCTGGCGCTGGCGGAGAAGTCCGGTTATTCTGCGGCGTATCTGTCAACTGTACTTAACGGCAGAAAGCAGTTTGAGAGTGAGGATGCCAAGCAGCGGACTAAGGACAGGATCATCGGCGCCCTGTCCGAGATCGAGAAAGAGATCGAGGGGACGGTGCATGATGCCGTCAGCGCGAATTAACCTTACCGATGTTCCTGCCGTGGAAGTTCAAAAACTGTCCAGGACGTTCCTTTCAGCCGTCAAGCGTTTCTACGATGATCCGAGGCACGTCCGCGATTTTGAGGACTGGAAACGTCAACGGGAACAGCAGACCAGTAACCCCAAAAAATAACATACAAGGAGGCAATCACTATGTTAGAAATCAAAGTCACCATCGAGGCCCCGGCACTTGCCGAGGCGATCAACAATCTGGCCGGTGCGGTCCGTGCTGGCGTGGCGGTCCAGGAACAGCCCGCTATGCCCGCTCAGAACGCCGTCCAGCCCGTTCAGGCTCCGCAGGATGTTACACCCGCGCCCACGGCTCCGGCCCCCGTACAGCCCCCGCAGGACGCGCAGGCGGGCATTTCCGCGGCTCCCCAGTCCCAGCCCCAGCCCCAGCAGCCTGTTCCTGCTGCGCAGCCCCAGCCCGTGACCCCGGCTCCACAGCAGCAGGCCGCTCCCGTCGTACAGCCCCAGCCCCAGGCGCCGGTGCAGCAGGCTACACAGGCTGCGGCTATCACGCTGGACGATCTCTCCCGTGCTGGCGCCGCTCTGATCGACCAGGGCAAGATGCAGCAGGTCATGGCGACAATCCAGAAGTACGGCGTTCTCACGATCACCCAGATTCCGCAGTCCCAGTATTCGGCGTTGGCCGCTGATTTGAGGGCCCTGGGCGCGGCGCTGTAAGGGGGGGTGCAAATATGGCTACCCCAACCGAACACGCAACGTGTTCCGCTTCGGCGTCATCGCGCTGGCTAAACTGTACGGCGGCTCCCCGATTCGAGGAAAACTTCCCGGAGGAAACCAGTACATACGCAGAGGAAGGCCGGCTGGCGCATTCCATTTGTGAAATCTCTGCGCAGTACGTTTTCAACGTGATTTCCAAGCGGGCGAAAAACAGCCGGATCAAGAAACTCCAGAGCGATCCCAGCTACGATGATGAAATGCTGAAAACGGCAGAGTTTTACGCCCAGTATCTTTGGGAAAAGGCAATGTCGTTTCCCGGAAAGCCCTACGCGGTCCAGGAGGTCCGGGTTGACTTCTCCGATTACGTCCCGGACGGGTTTGGGACCTGTGACTGCGTGATGATCGGCGGCGATTTGCTCCACATCACGGACTATAAGCATGGCAAAGGCGTGGAGGTATCTGCGGAAAACAACTCCCAGATGCGCTTGTATGCGCTGGGTGCTTTGAAACGGTATGGGCCTATGTTCTCTGTCAAGCGGGTGTCAATGTCTATCGTCCAGCCCAGAATTACCGAGAACGTGAGCGAGGAAAGCCTGACGGTTGATGAACTGCTGGCATGGGGTGAGCAGATTAAGCCTATCGCGCTGAAAGCCTACTCCGGCATGGGCGAGTTTAAGACCGGTCCCTGGTGTCGGTTCTGCCGGGGGAAAGCCCAGTGCAAGGCGCGGGCAGAGAACTATACCGCCCTGGAGGATTTCAAAGACTTTCTGATTGAGGGGCAAATGGGCGGCATGGAAAAAGTGGGCTACGCTGTGGCGCAGTCCTCTGGCGAACAGGTCCCCGGTGTCCTATCTGATGCGGACGTGGGCGAAATGCTGACCCGTGCTGCAGGTCTGGTGGACTGGTACAACGACCTGAAAGAATATGCCCTGAACGCTATCCTGTCCGGCAAGACGATCCCCGGCTATAAGGTGGTGGCTGGCCGCAGCATCCGCGCCTTTGCGGATGCAGACAAAGCGCTGGAAACCATCAAAGCCGCTGGCTGGGATGAGGCGATGCTGTATGAGCGCAAGCCTAAATCTCTGGCTGAACTGGAAAAGCTGATCGGCAAAAAGGATTTTGCTGACCTCATGGGGGATCAGATTGTCCGGCCTGTTGGTAAGCCTACTCTGGTAGACGCCGGGGACAAGCGAGAGCCGTACAGCTCCGCGGCGGCGGACTTTGCGGGGGCTACACAGTGAGGGCGCGGACCGTGCTGATCCGCGGGGATGACAACTGGCGGATGACGCTCAATCTGCCGGTTGCCCTCACGGAACTGCCGAAAATCAATCTCCAGAAGATTTTCAAGCTGTTGTTTCAGAACGAGTGGTTAAACCGGGAAACAATAGCCGATCTGGACGCTGCTTTCCCTGAAATCTCTGACGACCTAAAAGCCCTCTGGAATGAGGCGAGTATCACCTATCAGAGGGAATATAAGTTGCCTAAGAATGAGCTGATCCAGCTCCCCAATGGCCGGTTTACAAAGAAGTATTCGCCCAAAGAGCTACGATCCATCAAAGCCAATAACAAGCGGCTGATGGATGATGTAAAAGCCGCAAAGCGTGAATATGAGCATTTTCAGGATCGTATCGCGCTGTGGAATGAACTCAAGGAAAAATATCACATTTCAATCATTTAAGGAGGCAACCGTATGGGAAACACTGAGTTTCTGAAACGCTGTAAGCAGATTGTTGTGGATTACCATAACAGTCATGCAGACAAGACAGACAAAGACGGCAAGATCACTGAGGACAATGTTTTTGTGGTGTGGGCCTGTAAGACCCTCCAGAACAACAAAGCCCTGTTGAGTACGACCGTTTCCGATGGTATGTACTATGAGATTACCCACAATGGCGACAAGGGCGAAACCTATGTTGACGCTTACAAAAAGTGGGAAAATTTCGTGGTGAAGTAAAATGAGCCTCGGACGCGAATTATTAGCAGATTACGCATATGAACTTTCACATTACAAGGAGGAAAAAACCATGTATCAGAACATTCCTACCAAAGTCCTGACCGGTGAGGTCCGGCTGTCCTACGCTCACCTGTCTGAGCCCTACGCCAATCCCAATCAGGCCAATTCTGAGCCCAAGTACAGTGTGACGCTGTTGATCCCCAAGACGGATGCGGCGACCAAAGCGGATATTGATTCCGCGATCCGTGCGGCGTATGAGGCCGCTGTCGTAAACGACTGGAAAGGCGCCCGCCCGCAGCTCCGCTCCGCCCTGATCTATGACGGTGACGGCCTCCGCAACGACGGCGGCAAGTTTGGCCCGGAGTGTGCCGGCCACTGGGTTATCACGGCCAGCACCAAGCGCAAGCCCCAGGTGGTGGACATTTCCAACATCAACTGCGATCTGGCCCCGCAGGACATCTACAGCGGGATGTATGCCCGCGTGACGCTGAATTTCTTCGCATTCAACTCCAACGGCAACAAGGGTGTGGGGTGCGGTCTGGGCAATGTGATGAAAACCCGTGACGGTGAGCCCCTGGCTGGCGGTGCGTCTGCCGCTTCTGACTTCGCCGGAATCGGTCAGGCTGTCGCTCCCGGAGCGACGCTGCCGGGTGGCGTGGCTACACAGTCGCAGTACGGCGCTCCTGCCGTTGGTCAACCGATGGGCTATCCCGCTGCCGGCCCCGCCGTCAACCCGATCACTGGTCAGCCGATGGGTGGCATCAACCCCATTACCGGCCAGCCGATGTAATCCGTAAACGGGGCGCGGCGGCTTAACGTGACCCGTCGCGCCCCAACCTTTTCAAGGAGGCGAGAACTTGATCCGTAATTTACATATCGACTTAGAGACGTATTCAAGCATCCCGCTTAACAAAGCCGGCGCCCAGAGGTATATCGCCTCCCCGGACTTTCAAATCCTGCTGTTCGCCTATGCGCTGGATGATAACCCCGTCCAGGTGGTGGACCTGGCCCAGGGTGAGCAACTTCCGTTTTGGATGATACCGGCGCTCCGTGATCCCAGTTTTATCAAACACGCGCATAACGCTCCGTTTGAGTGGGGCTGCCTGTCAAAGGCATTCGGCCCGATGATCCCGGATCAGTGGCGATGCTCCATGATGCACAGCCTATACCACGGTTATCCTGCCTCTCTGGAGGCCGTAGGAAAGGCGCTGGGGCTCCCGGAGGATAAGCAAAAGCTGAATACCGGCAAGGCGCTTATACGCTATTTCTGCGTCCCCTGTAAGCCCACAAAGGCAAATGGCGGGCGGACGCGAAACCTGCCTCACCATGATCCCGAAAGATGGGCCCTGTTCAAGGAATACTGCGCCCAGGATGTTGTTACCGAAATGGAGATCGAGCGGCGGCTTGCAACATTCCCTGTCCCGGACTTCGTGCAGAAACAGTGGGAAACTGACCTGACGATCAATGCCCGCGGCGTGGCGGTAGATATGCCCTTTGTCGAGGGTGCGCTGGTTATGGGCGACCAGGTAAAAACGGAACTGATCCAAGAGGCTACCGAGATAACCCAGTTGAATAACCCCAACAGCGTGAAGCAGTTGACAAACTGGCTCAACCATGAAATCGGCACGGGTGAGGAAGAACCTGAAATCCTCAGTCTGTCAAAGGAAGTGGTAAAAAAGCTGCTGGACCGCGACGACAATAGCCCGGACGTTCAAAGGATGCTGGAAATCCGGCAAGAGCTGGGGAAAACATCTACGAAAAAGTATGATGCGATAAAGCTGTGTGTCTGCCCGGATGGGCGGGTGCGCGGACTACTCCAGTTTTACGGTGCGAACCGTACCGGCAGATGGGCGGGCCGGCTGGTCCAGGTGCAGAATTTGCCGAGAACCTACACAGCGCCGATAGAGTTGGCGCGTGAACTGGTGACTGACCGGAAAACGGATGCGATCCGGTGTATCTATGGCAGCGTGTCCGACACGCTTTCCCAGCTCATCCGCACGGCGTTTGTGGCAAGCCCCGGCAATGTGCTGATTGATGCAGACTTTTCCGCGATAGAGGCGCGTGTAATCTCCTGGCTGGCCGGCGAAAAATGGCGGCTGGATGTGTTCAGGACCCACGGGAAAATCTATGAGGCGTCCGCATCGCAGATGTTTGGTGTGCCTATTGAGCTTATCAAAAAGGGCAACCCGGAATATGCGCTGCGGGCAAAGGGCAAGGTCGCAGAGTTGGCTCTGGGCTATCAGGGTAGCTCCGGTGCGCTCATAAATATGGGCGCCCTGGATATGGGCCTCACCGAGGACGAACTGCCCGATATAGTCACCCGCTGGCGGGCGGCAAACAGTCACATACAGGGCTTGTGGTACGAAATGGACAATGCGGCGGTGCAAGTGATCCAGTACGGCGGGACCGTAACCGTTCACGGCCTGCAACTATCCAGGGAGTACGACTATAACCAGAGTGTGAACTGTTTTACTATTCAGCTCCCCTCTGGGCGCAAGCTGTTCTACATCAATCCTCAAATCGGGCAAAACCGCTGGGGGAATCCGTCGATCACATACATGGGTATGGATCAGACAAGTAAGAAGTGGAAACGCATTGAAACCTACGGCGGCAAGCTGACAGAGAACTGCGTACAGGCGATTGCAAGGGACTGTCTGGCGGAGGCCATCGAGCATTTAGAGGCGGCTGGCTTTCCCATCGTGTTCCATGTGCATGACGAGGTAGTTATTGATATTTCCCCGTTTGCCGAGGACAAAGAAATGCTGGAGCGAGTGCGCAAGATTATGACCCGCCCCATCCCCTGGGCCCCTGATCTCCCGTTGGGTGCTGACGGCTGGCTGGGTGACTTCTTTACCAAAGACTAACAAATTATGGAGGTTATACCATGAAAAACAAATTTTTTGATGAAAGGTACTGGCAGGAAGTCCTGCTCCGCGTTCTGTTTTATGCTTGCATTCTGGCGATTATCGTAACCATTGCCGGGGTGCTGGCGCTCCCCGTAATCATGTCCTTGGTCTATTCGTGGCTGTGGATGTTTCTGTATCTGGCGTATCTGATCGTCGCTCTGGTGGTCTTTGCGCTGTTGAAATGAAAGGAGTGTCAATCCATGAAGATTATCAAGCCCTCAGTGGAATTTATCACCCCGGTTGACGGGGCTACCATCCTGCGCCGCCTGGAGGAATGTGGGCGCGTCTGCTACAAGTCCGAGGATCGGATAACCGATGACAGCGCGGCAAAGTTTGTCCGGGGTATCATCAAACGTGGGCATGAAGCCGTTCTG
The DNA here is from genome assembly GCA_947624815.1 of uncultured Lachnospiraceae bacterium. Classification (GTDB taxonomy): domain Bacteria; phylum Bacillota; class Clostridia; order Lachnospirales; family Lachnospiraceae; genus UBA3402. Next base: position 10,681 of record CANQME010000107.1, read on the forward strand.
GAGCATTGCTCTTTTACGGTGAAATTCACCTGTGACCGCGGCGTGTCCCATGAGCTGGTGCGTCACAGAATCGCCTCTTTCTGCCAGGAATCCACCCGGTATTGCAACTACAGCAAGGATAAATTCGGGACGGAAATCACCGTGATAGAGCCTTGTTTCCTACTCCCTGATACGGACGGATACCGTATCTGGAGAGAGAGCTGCGAAACCGCAGAAGAAGCCTATTTCTCCATGCTGGGCTGGGGATGCTCCCCGCAGGAGGCCCGGTCTGTTCTGCCGAACAGCCTGAAAACGGAGGTCGTTATGACAGCTAACATCCGGGAGTGGCGGCACTTTCTCCGGCTCCGCTGCTCTACTGCAGCACATCCCCAGATGCGGGAGGTGGCTACACAGCTCCTGGAGGAATGCTGCCGCCTGATGCCGGACCTGTTCGATGATGTAAGGGAGGGGCTGAAATGAATCTGGTTATTAAAAGCGGTCTACTGATTATGGCGGTGCTGGCGTTTTTGGCTACCGCTGGGGAGAAAGAACCGAAAAGCAAGGGCATTTATGCCGTGCTGTGCGTGTTCTTCGTTGTCGGTCTGCTGATTACTGTTGCTTTGGCCGGTTAAAAAGGGGGGGGACGCCGTGAGAGATAAATCCCTCAATGCCCCCTTAACCGCGGCGGAACAGGAATTTGCAACCGAAAACCACTACCTGATTGAAAAGTATCTGAAAATCCGACAGCTCCCAATGGATGAATGGTACGACGTTGTAGTTTTCCGCTATCTCCGCTCAGTCAAGCGGTGGTTTGCCATACCGGAGTTACACAAACACAACTTCGAGATCATAGCGTTCTATGCCATGCGCTCCGCTATCGGGCATGAAATGGACCGGCAGAACAGAGAGATTCCCACTGTAAGCCTATACGACGTGATACCCGGAACGGATGGTATGACCTATGAGGATATAGTTACCGAGGACAATCTACAATACATCCAATATGGAGGCGATGATATGAATGTCAAATACAATGTCCAGCTCCCGGAACGCAAAATGTTCAAGGGCGGCGTGAAAAGCGATGAAGTGATCGCTATCGAAACTTTCCTGGCCGGAAAGATGAAAAATATGTGCTTTGAGTATGACGAGGCGGCAGAGGCAAAGCGCAAGCTGGCGTCCATTCAGTCCTACCGGCGCAAGCAAAACCACCAGAACAAATACGATGTGTACCGCTCCGAAAACTGCATTTACATCGTCCGGCTACCGGCCGCGGCTGGAAAGTGAGGCGCGGGTATGAGTGATAGGCAAGACCTGTCTGCTCTTTGTGACCGGGACGATGATAACCCGGAAAACAACTGCTGGGGATGCAGCAACTTTGTTTTCCCAATCGGCTGTATGCTCAATGAAACCGATGAATCAGATGACAGAATGGAGGATTGACCTATGAATAAACCCATGAGCCGGGCGGAAGTGCTGAAAGCGGCGCAGGAGTGTGTCTGCGGCCAGCGCGAACAGGATTACGGCAGCCCGGAGAACAATTTCAAGATCATTGCGGACCTGTGGACCGCATATACCGGTGTTCCCTTTACGCCGGTGGACGTGGCTATGATGATGGGCCTGCTGAAAATCGCCCGGATCAAGAACGGCGGCGGGACGGGTGACAGCTTTGTGGACCTGGCCGGCTATGCCGCCTGCGCGGGAGAGATTGCCACGGCTACACC
>CANQME010000108.1 GCA_947624815.1 uncultured Lachnospiraceae bacterium
GTGGCTCAGCTGGTAGAGCGACGCATTCGTAATGCGTAGGTCGCCGGTTCGAATCCGGCCGGGAGCTCTTTTTATTTCCTGAAAAATACCCGTTTTTTGAGGGGAAAAGACGCTGAAATGCACGTAAATACGTGATTTGTGCGTCTTTTCTTTTTTTCCTCTCCGAGCGTTACGGAATGATTCCGTAATAACTACGGAATAGTTCTGTAAGAGAAATTGGGGGAAAATTGGGGTATTTTTGGGGGAAAATAGCACGTATTTTAGCCAAATTATTCCGTTTTGTGCATTTGACAAGGAGCCTTCGTAATGCACAGGTCACTCAGGAGGACCAGAACCATTGGGAGACATTCGGGGGCGATGCCATTTATGCAGAGGATGCGGGGCTGCCGGAAGAGATCATCCTGGATCCGGAAAGCTATGATGAAGGGGAACTGGATGTCGAGTTCTTCCGTGATGACCAGAGGTGCCTCCATATAGATCCGCTTGTTACAGATGGCCGGGGTCCATACCGTTTCGGCCATGACCAGTATATTGACAGCGTCCTCATCCGGCAGTCGCTGGTCAGCGGTTCCGGAACCATGGAACGCCCTGTGGAGGAGGGATAAGACATATGAGGGACATTGACTGGGATATCTGCGAAGGCCTGGTTTATTCCCGTTACGAAAATGCATTTATCAGCCTGAAGTACCAGCGGGATAACGGTATGATATCCGAAGATGAGTTTTGGGGGATTACAAGGCTGCTGCGTGGGGAATAAGAAAGTAGCCCAGGCTGGGCAGCTAGATAGAGAGGATAGAGGGCAGGAACGTATAAAATCTACATTATTAGTCGTTGAGTTTTTTCTTTGCGGCAGTATACTGATAATAAAATGAGGCGCAAAGCAGGAGACGATATCATGATCGATGATAAGATTGTAATTGATTTTGAAATCCCAAAGACATTGCAATATGCAATTGAAGATGCCGAAAAAGCATATGCCGAGGAAGGAGAACTCGGGTCATACATGAATTGGGCAAAGACCATCGACAACCTTTGCAAGTTGTATTATACGGAAGGTGTTTTCACAAAAAAGCAGTGGGATACTATTGTGAGTAAATATCCTGAGTAGGGGCGTATCTGGAATAATGTCATTTTAGCGTCTGACACGGAGGATTTGTTGACAGTTGTCAGACTGCTTGGTTTTACCGTACGCTGCGAATGTAATCGTTATGGAGGCCCTCTCTGCTAATATTGGCGGGATAAGCCTCCATTCATTTTTGACCATGTTTACGTTCACATTTATTGTGTCCGTATATGTGGTCCTTCTCTTAATTCTCCAGGAGCCCAGGCCGGTAAACCATTTTATGAAGATTCGATGTTTCTTTTCCGATCTCAGAATTAATCCATCCATCGTATTCCAGACCCCATGGTGTCCTTCTTAACCAATAGCTGCCATTCGGCTTTTTTTTGGTTATAGAGCGCCCCTGAGTTTGCTGGCGCGGGAGAAGGGACTGGAAGAAGGGGGGAGAGAGCAGCAGGGGTTCTGTTGCCTGTGGAGCCTTATGTAAGCTCCTGCTGCCGCAACTTTTCCAAAACAATGTTGAAAAGACAGATTAGAAATAAGTCAGCATCAATAGCAAGATTTGGAACGGAGAAGCCGAGGCAGGTAATGCGCTCTGAGTATGGGATTATTCCAGAGGCAGCAGGATCAAACAAAATCCGGAACGGGAATGTCGCAGCAGGAATGAATCCGGATATTCGAGACAGCGTGGAATCGCATAACACAAACAGATTCAGGAACGGGGAAAGAAGGATTTTTTATGACAGACAAAACCGGGGAAAGATGGTATAGGATACGAATGGAACCAAATACAAGAGAAAGGGCTTCCGGCGTTTGATCCATACACCGGCGGCCCTTCGTGATTATTCCTTATCGGGTGGTATAAATTCCAGAAGATCCTCGATTCTACAGTCCAGGGTTGAGCAGATCCTGGCAAGGACAGCCGTGTCCAACCGTGTAACCTTGTTGCTGCAGTACTGGTTTATCTGGGTTCGCTGCATTTCAGCCCTGTGGGACAGCTTATTCTTGCTGATCCCCTTTTCTTTGATCAGTTCATCCAGTCTGATCCGGATATATCCGTAGTCGCTTTCTTCCATGCTGCCAGGTCCTTCCATGATATTGTCGAATATACGGTTAATTTGTCGATGACATTTGTTTGACAATATCAATTGTATGATGGGAATAAAAGTTCTGAAAGATCTTGTCAGATATCTTACACATATAAAAAGGAGGAAGTACGGAATGGATTTGCAGGTGTTAAAGCTGGCAGGGATGTTATCTGCCCGGATGAAGTCCGGGGGCATGGAGGAATTGCTTCTGAAGGACAAAGACTTTCAGCAGGACGAAACAGACCTGGCTGAAATGGAGAGACGGTTCCGGGAAATGGAGCTGTCGGAAAAGACCAGGAGGTTCGTGGAGGATTATGTAGCCTGTATGCAGTCCCGTTGTATCAGGATGGCCGAGCGCTGTTTCACATAGTTAAAGATACCACACCAACAATCCACGCTTAATAGTCTTTCGACTTTCCCATCTCTGTCAGAAGTATTTGAACCATTCGATCCAAAATGTGGTTCTCTTTTCGTACGTTGCTTTGATTGAGGATCCAATTTCGCTGAACAGATAAAATGCCGCCTACGAGGAATGAGTAAAGAAGCTCTTGTTCCCGCTCGGATAGGCTACTGCCTGGCGGTAGTGTATCCTTCAGCACATGAAAATACGGCGCCACGAAACCGGCAAGCAGATTCATCTGGTCGGTGGCCTTCATCAGCGTCACATAGGTATCATCCTCCATCAGCTTTTCCAGAAACTTATCAGAGACTTTTTTTCGGTTTATGGACGTAGGTTTCTGAGTCTCTACAAAGCTTTCAAAGCGGGAGAGCAACTCGTCACGGATGGATATTTCTATCTCTGAAATATCCTGAAAATGCAGATAAAAGGTACAGCGGTTGATTTCCGCTCTCTGACAAAGCTCCGTCACCTTGATCCTGTCTCTTGGCTTTTCCTTTATCAACTGAATGTAAGCATCCATGATGACCTTCCGGGTATAAAGCGTCCTCCGGTCGGTCTTCCTTTTTTTCTCTTCCAATGTGTTTCCTCCGTTACCTGGATTGTGCAATTTGCACAAAGTCGCGCTCAAAAAATGGCTGAAATGCTGAAAAAAGAAAACTTAACAACACTTTTAAAAATAGTGTTGATGACTATCCAAAATACAAAAAAGCGTCGATTGATTATTTCCAAATCTCATTATAAAATATGAATCAAGAAAAGTCAACACCTGTTAATATCTCTACAAACTGAATAAAATTTATCAAATGAAAAAAAGGAGGAAACAACATGAAATTGACAGGTAACGGGAAAAAAGGCGTATTGCCCTTTGCGTTGGGGCAAGCGTCTATCCAACTCAGCTTCGTGGTCATCGGGCAGCTGACCTATGCCCTGACCAGCAGTGCAGGTATGGCAGCCGGAACGGTGGGTCTTCTGCTGATGTGCAGCAAAATTTTTGACGGTATCACCGACCTGGTTGCGGGCTATATCATTGACCGTACCAACTTAAAGCTCGGCAAAGCCCGCCCCTTCGATTTGATGGCGATCCCTCTGTGGCTGCTGGTCATCCTTTGCTTCACGGTCCCCAAATTCAACATGGTAGGCAAGATCATCTGGGTGCTGCTGACCTTTAACCTCTGTCAGTCATTTTCCTACACCTTCTGCTCTGTGTCCTCCCCGGTACGCGCTAAGCGCTCCTTTGACAAAGACCATCGTGCCAAGGCGCTGGCTGCAGCCGGAATCGTGTCCGCAGTTCTGGCGACAACCGTATCCATTGTTCTGCCTCTGCTCATCAACCGTTTTGAAACACAGCCCCATGGCTGGACGATCATTTCGGCCGCTTTCGCTGTGCCCTGCATGATCATGAGCTTGCTGATGTTCTTCTGCGTACCGGAAATGAATCCGGAAGACATCACGGAGGAAAAGACAGAAAAGGTCTCTTTCGTAAAGGCCGCCAAGTGCTTCTTCCAGAACAAATATGCGCTGGTCCTGGTAGTGATGCTGATGGTCGCGGCGCTGGCAAACATCATCTGCGGTACAGCGGCCACTTACTACTTCAAGTACTATATCGGTAATCTGGATCTGCAGTCCCTGGTAGGGCTGGTGTCCATCATCAGCTATGTGTTCCTGCTATTCCTGCCCGCATTAGAGAAGAAGACCAGTCATAAGACCATTTGCATGATTGCCTTTGGCATGATCGCCTTTGGCGGCATCGGCCGTTATATCAATGGCAAAAGTATGTTGGTGCTGATCGTCTTCGGTATTCTCTTCTCAATCGGCGTAACTATCATGATGACTACAAAGAGTCTTGCGCTGATGGACTGCATGGCCTATAGCAAGGCGAAGTTTGGTTTGGAGTCCGAAGGCGTCTACTCTGCCATCAACGGCTTCGCGGATAAAATTGCCAACGGTCTCGGAGCGCTGCTGGTAGGTCTGATTCTGGAGATCGGTCATTGGAATGGCGACCTGGCCGTACAGCCTCAGAGTGCCTTGAACGCCATCCAGTTCATGTATGCCGGCGTACCCGCGCTTATGGGATTGATCGGCCTTCTGGCCACCAGCCGCTTCAACGCTGAGAAAGAGTTGAAAGTCGAGGCAAAGCATGAATAAGGAACTGCTGAACGAGGGTTGGATTTTTTTCAAAGAGGGGCATGAGAACGAGGCACAGGATGTCTGCCTGCCGCATGATGCCATGATTTTTGAAAAACGAGTCCCTAACTGCCTTAACGCCTACGACACCGGCTATTATCCCGGCGGCAGCTATGTATATCGAAAAGATTTGACGGGTCTTTGCTTTGCTCACGGACTGCTGGAGTTTGACGGAGTGTTCGGGCATACAGAGGTGATCCTCAACGGCGTAAAGCTGAAGGAAAATGTCTATGGCTATACCAATTTCTTTGTGGAGCTGGACAGTGCCTGGAACGGTGCCGGGAAGAACCTGCTGGAAGTAAGGGTAGATAATTCCATAGAGGGCATCAGCCGTTGGTATACCGGCTCCGGTATCTATCGGGAAGTGGCCCTTTATACAGCAGACCGGGCCTGGATCGATCCGGAAAAAGTATTCCTGACTACCGAGAGCATCGGTGAAGAAGCGGTCATCTCAGTAAAAACGAGCTATTGCACTGGCCAGGATGCGCAGTTGCGTGTCATCTTCATGGATGGAGATACCATCGCTGCGCAGGAGACCCAAAGAATCGAAGCCGGGCGACAGGATACAGAAACAGTAATCCGTGTCCCCATGCCCAAACTTTGGTCGGCGGAAAATCCCTACCTGTATACTGTTCGTTTGGACCTTTTGGTAGATGGCGAAGTCGTGGATTCTCACACTGAGCGCTTTGGAATCCGCACTTTGAATTGGAGCACGTCTACCGGCTTTGCTGTCAATGGTAAGCGCGTGAAGCTTTTAGGCGGCTGCCTTCACCACGACAATGGTATGCTAGGCGCAGTATCGACTAAAGAGATGGAGTTACGCCGGGTGCGGCTCTTCAAAGAGGTGGGCTTCAACGCGATCCGCTCGGCCCACAATCCCGCCTCCAAAGCACTGCTGGAGGCCTGCGACGAGCTGGGCCTCTATGTGCTGGACGAGAGCTTTGATGTATGGTATAACCCCAAGGGCAACAATGTGTTTCAATACAGCCGCTATTTCCGGGATTGGTGGAAAAATGACACCCAATCCATGGTACGCCGGGACTACAATCACCCCAGTGTCATCATGTATTCGGTCGGCAACGAGATTTTTGAAACAGCTTTTCCCAAGGGTATCGAGACAGCGGCGAAGATGCGTGAGGCCATTCGGGAGCTGGACACTACGCGCCCTGTTACTTGCTGCGTCAATCTTTTCATGAATCTGACTGCAAAGTCCGGAGATCCCATTGAAGTGGACTGGGAGAAAGCCGAAAAGCCTGCTCCTATCCGGGATTTTGAGGAGGATTTCACCAGCAGCAAGCAGTTCAATGTCATTATGGGAGCTATGAGTAAGCTGATCAAAGCTTTCGTAGGGATCTCTAAGGTGGACGAGGCTACCAAAGGCGTTTTTGCGCAAATGGATGTCGCGGGCTACAACTATGGCATCCCCCGCTATGGCAAGGATCGAAAACTTCACCCGGAGCGTCTGATTCTCGGAAGCGAAACTGTCTCCTGCGATGTGGATCAAAATGTACAGGCCACATTGGGAAATGACAATGTGATTGGTGACTTCATCTGGACAGCCATGGATCACCTGGGTGAAAGCGGTATAGGCATTCTCGACTACAAAGAGCATGCTTTTTACAAACCGTATCCTTGCATCCTGAACGGCTGCGGCGTGATCGGTCTCAACGGTGTACTGCGTCCCATGGCCGCTCTGGCGCAAATCGCCTACGGCAAGCGCAGTGCCCCCTGCCTTGCGGTGGAACCCTTCGGTCATGAGAAGGAGAGATTGGGCGGCAGTTCCTATCAGTTTACTAACGCACTGCACAGCTGGGATTATGAAGGCTTCGAGGGGAGAAAAAGCAAGGTCTATGTGCTCACCGATGCCGCCCGGGTGGAACTGTACTTGAACGGGAAAAAGATAGGCACGAAAAAGCGCGGCAAGCGCGCCTTCGTCTGCTTTAACGTTGCATACCAAAGCGGACGGCTGATGGCGAAGGCGCTGGATCGGGCCGGAAAGCTCCTTGGGACTGATGAGCTTGTCACCCCGGGTCAGGAACTGAAGATTGCCGTAAACCCGGAAAAAGCCGTTGCTGCGGCCGGCGAGCTCTTGTATATTCCAATCGAGTTGACGGACAACTGCGGTGTTCTCAAAACACAGCATGATCAAATGCTGGATATTTCGGTGACTGGGGCAGAGCTTCTGGCCTTTGGCAGTGAGGATCCATATACGGAGGAAACCTATCATGGAACACAAGCAAAGAGCTATCAAGGCCGGGCAATGGCAATTCTGCGTGCAGGCAGCGGCCCGGAGGATATTTGCGTCACTGTTAGCGTGGGCAAAGTCAAATCTTCTGTCAGTGTACCAAAAAAGGAGGGAGTATGATGGAAAAGTACCAAAATCAAGCACTTAGTATTGATGAGCGGGCGGAAGACCTGCTTTCGAGGATGACCGTGGATCAAAAAATCGCACAGTTACAATGCCTGATGGCTTTTGGAAAAGCTCCGGAATCGTCTGACGTTCCAAATGGACTGGGGGAAATCGCTCTGACCCTGTCCGGGCTCTCTATGGAACAGCACGCCGCCGCCCTGCGCCAGGCGAGCAAAACGCTTTCCGGCAACGAGCACGGCATTCCTCCTATTATCCATATTGAGGCGCTTACCGGACTGACCGCTAATGAGCAGTGTACCGTTTTTCCCTCGGCGATCGGTCTCGGCGCGACCTTTGATCCGGAGATGGTGGGAAAAGTGGCAAAGGTCATCCATGACCAGACCCGTGCCATGGGCTTTCAGCAGACACTGTCCCCGGTGCTGGACGTCTGCCGCGATCCCCGTTGGGGGCGCATCGGCGAGACGTACGGCGAAGATCCCACGCTCAACGCCATGATGGGCGTGGCCTATGTAAAGAATCTTCAGGGTGAAGAGGATGGCCGGCTGGCGGCGACAGGTAAACATTTCCTGGGCTATGGCAGCTCCAGCGGCGGACTGAATATGGCGACCTGCGCATCTTCCCTTACCGAAGTGCGCGAAGTATACGCAAAGCCATTCCAAGCCGCCATCAGCGAGGCAAACCTGGCGAGCGTGATGAATTCCTATGGCACGATAGAGGGTGAAATGATCATCGGCTCCCAGCATATTCTCACGGATCTGCTTCGCGGAGAGATGGAGTTCGAAGGACTCGTAGTTTCTGATTACGCATCTATAGAGCGCCTGACCGACCATCGCTTGGCGTCCGACATGAAGGAAGCGGGCGCAATGGCCCTTCGAGCCGGATTGGATGTGGAATGCCCGTTGCCCCGCGGGTATTCCTTTGACAACTTACGAGCCGGCCTCGAAGACGGCACGGTCTCCATGGATCAGATTGATCGCTCTGTGCGCCGCGTGCTGAAGCTGAAGCTTCAGCTGGGCCTGTTGGACGGGGACGAAGAAGCGCCAGATTTCTCCTGCTTCTCGGAAAAAGAGCGGGAAGTCAGTCTGGAAGCCGCTCACAAGTCGATCGTTCTGCTGAAAAACGATGGAACACTGCCTCTTCAAAAGAAAAAGCAAAAGATCGCGGTCATTGGTCCCCATGCGGACAATGCACGGTTGCTCTTTGGGTGTTATACTTTTGTCTCCGGCCTCGATATGGTCATGAGCGGGACGCTCGCCGATCAGGCGGGGATGGAGGGTGCAGACGTGGCTGATTTGGCAGCGGCGACTATGAACGCAACGCATGATGCCCCAAAATATCCTGGCAGCGAGGTGGAGATGCAGAGTCCCGCCGCACTGGCAGCTGTCAGGGCGCTTTACCCGAACACACCTACCGTGCTGGAGAGCCTGCGCCGCAAGTGCCCTGAGGCGGAGTTTACCTATCTGCCCGGCTGCGATCTGGCCGGAAACGACCGCTCTGGATTCGCAGCCGCTCAGGAACTGGCCCAGGGAGCCGATTTGGTGTTGGCTGCCGTAGGCGGTAAATATGGCTGGGGGCACAGCTGTACGATCGGAGAGGGGATCGACAGTGATCAGATCGGCCTGACAGGCGTACAGGAAGAGCTGGTGCTATCACTGTGTGACACTGGAAAGAAAGTTGTGGTGCTGCACATGGACGCCCGCCCCCTCTCCAGCCCCTCCATTGCCGAGAAAGCCGCTGCCATTGTCGAAGTATGGTTTCCCGGCACCACAGGCGGCGAGGCCATCGCGGATGTACTCTTTGGCGACTATGATCCCGCCGGGCGGCTGAGCGCGACCGCGGCACGAAGTGTAGGCCAGGTGCCGGTCTACTGCGGGCAGTACACCGGCAACAGTCTATATAGCCCCCTCGCGCCGACCAACACCTGCCGGTATGTGGATTCCTCCGTCATGCCTCTCTATCCCTTCGGCCATGGGTTGAGCTATACTAGCTTTGCCTACAGCGGCCTCAACGTGGATCAGGAATCCGTACACTCGGATGGCAGCGTCACGATCTCCTGCAAGGTGAAAAACACCGGTGAGCGAGACGGCGAGGAAGTGGTTCAGCTCTATGTGTCCGACCTGATGGCCTCAAAACTGCGTCCTTATCAGGAGTTTGCAGGCTGTGCCCGTGTGGCTCTGAAGGCCGGGGAGGAAAAGACCGTGCGGTTTACCGTACAGGCCGATCAGTTTTCTTTCGTGGGCCAAGATGGGAAGTGGATCGTGGAGGCAGGCAATATGGCAGTCATGATTGGCGGCTCTTCCATGGATCTCCCTCTGAAGGGAAGCTTCCACATTGCGGATACCGCGCCGGTTCGACCGGCCAAACGTGGCTTCTATGCCAAGGTTGAAATAGAATGATAAGAAAAGGTTGAAATGGAATGATATGAATATGATGGAATTAAGAGACGCCTTTGTTCTGCCGGAGCGGGCAACGCCGAATGTAAAACAGCTTCAGCCCGCATCCTATCTGCGGAAGCGTTTTGTGCTGGATAAGCCGGTCCGAAAAGCAACGCTATATGCCACCGCTCTGGGTGTGTTCGTTCCCTACGTCAATGGGAACCTCGCAAATCCATCCCGCCTGCTCCCCGGCTTCACCAACTACAACAAACGGTTGCAATACATCGAAGCCGACGTGACAGGGATGCTGCGCAACGGGGAAAACGTCATTGCCGCCGTGATTGGCGACGGCTGGTATCGCGGATGCCTGGGAGCTTTCAGCAAGCGGGCCTTTTACGGCAGGGACCTGCAGTTTGCCGCCGCTCTGAAGCTGGAGACGGAAAATGGCCTGTGCTGGATCTGTACCGATGAGGAAACCCGTGCCACACAGAACGGTCCTCTTCGCGGCACGGATTTGAAAACCTATGAGATCGTGGATGCCCGCCGTAAAATGTCCAGCTGGAATGCGCCAGGCTTTGATGACAGCGACTGGCATTCCTGCCGTAAAGGTGGTTACGGCGGAAAACTGATCCCTATGGAGGGTGTATCCATATCAGAGCACGAGCGATTTTCTCCTACGATCCTCACAACACCCAACGGAGAAACCGTGTTGGACTTCGGGCAAAACCTGGCGGGCTATGTGACATTTACTGTCGCCGGAAAGGCCGGGGATCGCGTGACGTTGGAAATGGGCGAGACTCTGGATGAAAACGGAAACTTTACCACCAAAAATCTCTCCGACACAGGCTCTGAGGATAAGGAACCGGTAAGCCAGGTCCGGGAAGGAATGGAGATCCCGGAGAACACGTTGGGACAAACCCTTGTATATGTCCTTAAGGACGGCGTCCAGAGCTATCGCCCGATTTTCCTCCAGAGCGGCTTTCGCTATGTGCGCCTTACCGGATGGCCGGGAGCGGTCAAATCGGAGGACTTTACAGCAGTTGCTGTCTACGCGGATATCCCCTACACCGGTTCATTTCAATGTTCAGATGATAGGGTCAACCGGCTTGTGGAAAACGTTCGCTGGTCGCAGAAATCCAACTTCGTTGAGATTCCTACCGATTGCCCCACACGCGAACGGGCGGGCTGGACTGGCGACATCAACGTATTTGCCGAGACGGCATGTTATCTCTCTGATCCGCGGCAGTTCCTGCAGAAATGGCTCGGCGACTTCGTATGCCTGCAGCGGGAGAACGGAAGCCTGCCTTTTATCGTTCCGGAGATCCCACTTACCACCGAAGGGGCGGATATGATGAACCTGCCGTATTCCAGCGCCGGATGGTCAGACGCTCTGCTTCAGGTGCCGATGATTCTGTACCGATTTTATGGGGACACGAAACCGCTGAAGATGGTCTATGAAGCGGCAAAGCGCTATGTGGATTTCAATACGGAGCGAGCCACTCACAGACACAAGCTCCATATTTACAAGTTGGGCAGTCACAACCGGTATATTCTGGACACCGGGTATCACTGGGGAGAATGGCTGGAACCGGGCAGTAGCATGACAAAGGATGCCATCCGCGCTTTGGCTTTCCCGGACTCAGAAGTAGCGACAGCCTGGTTTTACCGCAGCGCAGACCTGCTCAGCCAGATGGCGGAGATCCTCGGAAAAGCGGAAGACCAAAAGAAATATTCTGACCTGGCAGACAATATCCGCTTGGCCTACAGAAAAGAGTTTTTACATAGGGGAAGAGTACGCTCCAAGCGGCAGTGCAGATATGTACGGCCTGTCTCCATGGGATTGGCGGACAAGAAGGAAAGCAGTAGGATTGCGGATGATTTAAATGCGCTGTGCGTGAAAAACGATTACAGGATAGGCACGGGTTTCCTCACCACCTGTCAGGTGTTGCAAACGCTCAGCGACTACGGTCATGTAGACACAGCTTGGAAGATGCTGACCCAAACAGCATGTCCCGGCTGGATGTATGAGATAAAAAAAGGTGCCACCACCACCTGGGAAAATTGGATGGGAATCGACGAAAATGGCGTACCAAAGGATTCTCAAAACCACTATGCGCCCGGTGCGGCTACGGCCTGGCTGTTCTCTCATGTGGGCGGCATCCGGCCGCTTAAACCGGGCTTTTCAGAGGTGCAGATTGCACCGTTCCCTGTGGCAGATTTGGATTGGGCTGAAACCTCCTTTGGCAGCATCTACGGAACGATATCGTCCCGCTGGGAACGCAGTAACGGAAAGTTCAGGCTACACGTCTCTCTGCCCGAAGGAGTAAGGGGTGTAGCAATCCTCCCAGACGGCTCAGAGCACAGGTTTACCGGTTCAAGCGACTTCCTCTGTGACTATTGATTTGAGCTGCGGCTGATAATCGCAAAACCGTTTAGAATGCGTCCCCATTTTCACACTTTATTATCGGAAACGGGGACGCTTCACTTTGAAAACCGTTGTGGGAGCAGGCAATTTTAAAGTCGCTAACTCCCTTTGGAACAAAGGGCGCATTATCCGAGATTTTCAATTATCCGAGGAAATTCTTAAAAATGCCGTATTAAAAGGCTTCTCAAGATATT
>CANQME010000109.1 GCA_947624815.1 uncultured Lachnospiraceae bacterium
TGTGGAAAGTCCCGAGGGCGTCCGCACGGCGCTTCAGAACGGCGTAGACACCATCGAGCACGGCGCACAGCCCGACGAGGAGATCCTGCGGCTTTTCAAAGAGCGGAACGCCGCCATCGTCACCACCCTCTCACCGGCTCTTCCCTACGCCCTGTTCGACCGGTCGGTCAGCCACTGCTCGGAGATGGCCCAGTACAACGGCAAGATCGTCTTCGACGGCATCGTCGCCTGCTGCCGGGCCTGCCTTGAGAATGACATTCCCGTGGGACTTGGCACCGACACCGGCTGCCCCTTCATCACCCACTACGATATGTGGCGGGAGCTGGTCTATTTCAGCCGCTACTGCGGCGTGACGCCCGCCTTCGCCCTTTACAGCGCGACCCTGGGCAACGCCCGGATCGCCCATATCGACGACCACGTCGGATCCCTGGACGTGGGCAAGACTGCCGATCTGGTCGTCACCGCGAAAAACCCGCTGGAGGACCTGACCGCCCTGCGCAATATCTCCGCCGTCGTCACCCGCGGCCGTCTGATCGAGGACCCGCAGGTCAGGAAAATGGAGCAGGTAGAGCGGGAACTGGACAAATTCCTTTAAAAAACAGACCTTCGCGCACCGGCCCGCGCTTACAGCGCTGCGGGCCGGTGTGCCGGGCCTTTTCTCTTCCTGTTTGCGGCTTCTCCCGCCGCATTGTTCCCGTACCAGTCTCTTTTATCCCCGGTTCACCCTCGCTATCAGGCCAGGCAGCGCCTTCTCAAACTTCACGCCGTACCAGTGATCCGGATCATTCAGCGTCTTCTTCATACTCTCCACGGTGAAATCCGCCGCGATCCCGGCCGCCTCGCAGACGCCGAAGCCCTGCATCAGCGCCCCCACGAACGCGGACGCATAGAGATCGCCGGTACCGTGGGAATTCCGTTCCAGCTTCTCATGGAAATAATAACTGGTCGCGCCGTCCCTTCTCACCGCCACGCCCAGCCGGTCCGGTTCGTAGCTGACTCCCTTCATCACCACGCATTTCGCTCCAAGCGCCGTCATCCCGTCGAGAAGCCCTTCGATGAACGCTTCATCCTTGGGTCCCTCCTCGTAGGGAGTGCCGGTCATGAAGCACGCCTCCGTGATATTCGGCAGGGCGATATCTGCGACGCCGCACAGCTCCCTCATCCGGAAGGCAAATTCCTCCGTAAAGCCGCGGTACAGCCTGCCGTGATCCGCCATGGCCGGATCGACGATCCGCAGGCCCCCCGGCGCCAGCGTCTCCTCCATGATGGTCTGCACGTAGCCGATCTGATCGATGCTTCCCAGATAACCGGTATAGACCGCGTCGAAGCGGATCCCTTCCCGTTTCCAGTGACTTCCGATCGCCAGCATATCGCCGCTCAGATCGCGGAACGTATTCCCGGTGAAACCGCCGGTATGGGTCGAAAGCACCGCCGACGGCAGGATCGCCGTCTCGACGCCGCAAGCCGATATAACCGGCAGCGCCACGGTCAGGGAACACTGCCCCACACAGGAAATGTCCTGGATCGTCAAAACTCTCTTGTCACTCATCTTTCCTTCCTCCGTTCCGGGATCCTCAATCTTTCGACTCAATACAAATCAGGACGCCGCTGCCGGTGCGGATCTCCGCCGTCTCCTCCGTGATCTCGTTGCTGACGCAGAGTCCGGCTTCCCGGCCGATGGTAACCGTCTTCCCGTAAAGGGGATACTTAAAGCCGCTCAGCCGGATATCCTCCACCCGCTCCGTCATCGGGATGAACGATACGTATTTCCCGTAAACCTCGTCCCGCCTAAAGATCCGGCTCCCCGCCAGAAGGCTCACCCGGTTCTGCCGGTCGTACAGGGCCGCTTCCACGCCCGCGTCCAGGCACATTTTCAGCAAATGAATGTTGGACAGCTCATGATCCAGCCGTCCGCCGGTGGCGCCCAGGATCACCAGACGCGTGCAGCCCAGCTTCATGGCCGTATGGATCGCCAGCTCCGTATCCGTCTCGTCCTTCTCGGGCCGGTGGACGTCCCAGAGAACGTCCTTCCCCGTGCCGGTGCGGTACGCCTCCAGCACTTCCGGCCTCACCGTGTCGAAATCCCCCACGATGGCGGCCGGCGTCAGTCCCAGCGCCGCGGCGTGCGCCAGCCCGCCGTCCACCAGGATCACGCAGTCGAACCCATAATTGCGGGCTGCCGCCGCTGCAGCGTTTCTGCCCGCTCCCCGGCACCCGCCGTTCTCCTCGGTGCCTTCTGCAGCCGCGCCGGCACCGTCCGTTTCCAGATCACCGACGGACGCCTCTTCTATGGCAGACGCCCCCGCGTCTTCGTTCCCTTGTCCGCCTGCCGCGGACATTTCCGCGTATTTACATAAAAATTCACCGGCAAAAGCCATATCCAGCTTTCCGCCGGTGAGAATCAGTCCCGTCTTCATCGTTTCTCATACTCCTCCAGGATCTCAAGGAACCTTTTCGTATTGGCAGCCGCATCGCCCCGGTAAATGGCGGATCCGGCCACGATCACATTGGCCCCCGCCTCCAGGCACAGTCCCACGTTGTCCAGGGTCACGCCTCCGTCGATCTGGATATCCAGATTCACCCCGCGGTTCCTGCAGAGCTTGCGCAGGGCGCGGACCTTGTTCAGCGTATACGGGATCATCTCCTGACCGCCGAAGCCCGGGTTCACGGTCATGATCAGCACCATATCCACACAGTCCAGTAGATCATGGATCATCAGGATCGGCGTCGTGGGATTGAGCGCCACCCCCACCTTTAAGCCTGCCTTGCGGATCTCCCGAAGCGTATAGTCCAGATGGGTGCACGCCTCGGCGTGGACCGTGATGATATCCGCGCCGCAGTCGACGATCTCCGGCAGGTAGCGCAGCGGCTCCTGTACCATCATATGTACGTCGAACACCTTGTCCGTGCAGCTGCGGATCGAGGAGATCACCTGCATCCCGAAGGAGATACAGGGAACGAAGGTACCGTCCATTACGTCAAGATGGATGTACTTGGCCCCGGCCCGGTCCACCGCGCCGATCTGCTGCTCCAGTCTCTTAAAATCCGCTCCCAGAATAGAGGGTGACAGTATATTCATAAACTAGTATCTCCTTTTCTCCTTCTGTTCTTCGTACAGAAGCCGGTAATTCTCGTAGCGGCTGCGGCTGATCTTCCCCTCTTCCACAGCGGCCTTGACGCCGCAGATCTTCTCGCCGATATGGACGCAGCCGGGGAACCGGCACCCGTCCTCATAAGGCGCGAACTCGGGGAAACAGTCCTTCAGCTCTTCCGGCTCCATATCGCCTGCGTACAGGGAGCTGAAGCCGGGCGTGTCGAACAGATAGGTTCCCTGCTCCAGGCAGAAAAGCTCGGAATGCCGGGTCGTATGCCGCCCTCTTCTGATCTTCTCGCTGACCGTTCCCGTCTCCATGTTGGCCTCCGGCATCAGCAGGTTCGTCAGCGATGACTTGCCCACGCCGGACGGTCCCGCCAGCACCGTGGTCCGGCCCTTCAGCGTTTCGCGGATCCGGTCCAGACCCTCTCCTGTATACGTGCTCAGCGGCAGAACCGGATATCCCGCCTTCTCATAGACCGCACGGTACCGGTCCACCGTCTCTTCATCCGTCAGATCCGTCTTGGTAAACACGACTGACGCGTCCACATGCAGCCGCCGGAGCATGACGAGGAACCGGTCCAGCAGGTTCAGATTCGGCTCCGGATCCTTCACCGCGAAGACCACAAGGGCCTGATCCACGTTTGCCACCGCCGGACGTACCAGCGCGTTGCGCCGCGGAAGGATCTGCTCCACGTTCCCCTCCGGCGGATCCTCCTTCAGTACGGAGATCTCGGCGTCGTCGCCCACCAGGGGCTTGATCCCGCGGCTACGGAAGACTCCCTTGGCCCTGCACTCGTAGATCCTGCCGTCCTCTGCATGGACGTAATAGAAACCGGCGATCCCTCTGATAATCTTGCCTGTCATCCGCCCTGCCTTTCTACTCGGTCGCGAAGAACTGGACCGGATAGCTGGCCAGCACCTGACCGGTTTCGGCGTTGACGACCTCGACCTCGCCGTATTCCGCGCCGGGAATGATCGCCTCGATGGCCGGAAATTCGATGGGAAGCAGGCTTCCGCTGGTGATCTCCGTGGGCTCCATCAGCGTCCGGTACTGGGAACCGTCCTCCGCGTCCTGACGCAGACGGATCTCCAGAAGCAGCGACGCGCCTTCCATGCCCGGCCCGAACGCGCCCTGCAGGTCATACGTCTCGCTGATCGCCGCGATATGCCGGATCTCTCCGGGATCGGGCCCGTCGCTGACGACGAAGGAGATCCTGCTGCCCTCCTCCACGCTCGCATTGGCCTCGATATCCTGGCTGATCACGTAGCCCTGCGGGATCACGGCGTCATAGCTTCTGCCGATCTCACCGGGATTCAGCTTGGCGTCGATCAGCCTCTGCCTCGCCTCTTCCTCCGTGATATTGTAAAGATCGGGCACCGTCCTCATGACCGGTGCCGGTCCGAGACTCACATAAAGGGTCACCGTCTCGTCCGCGCGGGCCTGGGCGGGCTCGTATCGGACGATCTTGTCCTGGGCAACCGTATCGTTATACTCGTCGACAAACTCCGCCTTCAGGCCGTTCTGGGTCAGGACGGAAGCCGCCGCCGCCTTATCCATGCTGGTAAGGGCGAGGGTCTGCAGATCGATCAGCCCGTTGCCGGTGCTGACTACCACATCCACGGTCGAGTACTTCTGGACGACCGTCCCCTCTGCCGGAGACTGGGAGATCACGTAATTGTTCTCCACCGTATCCGATTCCTCGTAGCGGACGACCCGCATGACCAGCGTAGACTCCTTCAGCTTCGCTTCCGCCATGTCCACCGGCAGGTTCGTCGCATCCGGCGCTAAAATCTCCGTATCGGCCAGCTGCGGCTGCGTCTCTTCCGACACGGTCTCCATCTGGATCGACGACTGGGTGTCGCCGATCCCCAGCCCGGAGCCGCTGCGGAACAGGCCCCCGATCCGGGAGAACAGAACGATCAGGACCGCAACGATCACGACCGCAACCAGGATCCCCACGCTCGTCAGGATCCGCTCGACACCGCTGCTCACATTCGAGCCCCGGTCGGGCTTGCTCTGGTATTCCTCCTCCTCCGGATAATCCGGCTCCAGCTCCTGCTGCATCGGCTGGTAGGTTTTGTGGGCCAGATTGATCACCTTCAGCTCATCCTGGCTGATCGCCCTGGTATCCGCGCTGTAATCGATCTCCGGCGCCATCGTGACGAAATTCTCGTCCGGATGCAGAAGCACCCGGCGCAGATCGGCGATCACCTCGGTGACCGAAGAATATCTCCGCTCCGGCTTCTTCTCCGTACACTTGAGAATGATATTCTCCAGGCTTACGGGAATATCCGGTTCATAAAGGCTCGGCCTCGTGATCGGTTCCTCGACGTGGGCCAGCGCCACAGCCACCGTATTGTCCCCCTCGAACGGCAGCCGCCCCGTCACCATCTCATACAAGGTGATCCCCAGGGAATAGATGTCGCTTCTGGCGTCGCTGTAGCCGCCTCTGGCCTGCTCCGGCGAGATATAATGCACCGAGCCCACGGCCGCCGACCCCTGGGTCTGGGCCGACACCACCCTGGCGATGCCGAAATCGGCCACCTTCACCTTGCCGTCCCGGGAAATGATCATGTTCTGGGGCTTGATATCCCTGTGAATAATATTCTGCTCATGGGC
Source organism: uncultured Lachnospiraceae bacterium (assembly GCA_947624815.1). GTDB lineage: Bacteria > Bacillota > Clostridia > Lachnospirales > Lachnospiraceae > UBA3402. The sequence goes on from CANQME010000109.1 coordinate 5,718, forward strand.
CGCGGCGATCCCCTGCGCCACCTGGATCGCGATGCCCACCGCTTCCTTCACGTCGAGCTTGCCCTTCCTGGCAATATAGCTCTTCAGGGTAATGCCCTCGATCAGCTCCATGACGATATAATGGAGCTGCCCCTCGTCGACGACGTCGTAGACGCTGACGATATTCGGGTGCGACAGGCCAGCCGCCGCCTGGGCCTCCATCTTAAACTTGCTGACGAAGGATACGTCGCTGCTCAGCTCCTCCTTCAGCACCTTGATCGCAACAAGCCGGTCCAGCTTATGGCACCGGGCCTTATAGACGTCCGACATGCCCCCGGAGCCGATCAGCTCCAGGATCTCATACCGGTTCTGCAGAAACTGTCCCGCTCTCAGCATTCGGCCACCTCACTTACCTGTGGGTCGGCCAGGACGACTGCGATATTGTCACGTCCACCGTTCCGGTTCGCTCCTGCGATCAGTCGTTCCACTTTATCCTTAAGCGTACCGCCTTCCGAAAGGCTGTCCGCGATCTCTCTGTCCGTCATCATGTTGGTGAGGCCGTCGGAGCACAGAAGGATCTGGCTTCCCGCCTCCAGCTTCACCCTGAAATAGTCGGCCGCTACCGTCCGGTTGGTTCCGACCGCTCTGGTGATCAGATTCTTCTTCTCCAGGTATTCCCTGCTGCCCCGTTTCATGCGTCCCATCCGGACCATCTCCTCCACATAGGAATGATCCTTCGTAATCTGGGACAATTCCCCACTTTTATATAAATACAATCGGCTGTCTCCCACATTCGCGGCAAAAAGCTCGTTATTCGCAATCGTTGCCGCCACCAGCGTCGTCCCCATGCCTTCCAGGTCAGGACTGGTCAGGGACTTCTCGTAGAGCTGCCGGTTGGCGTGACGGATGCCGTCTTCAAAAAGCGTCTGCACGTTCTCCATGCGGTTCTGCTCAAAATACGCCACCAGATGCTCCACCAGGAACCGGGACGCGAAATCTCCGGCCTTATGGCCGCCCATGCCGTCCGCCACCAGGTACAGATTCTCAAGCCCCCCGACCGGAGCCGATGAAGAATAGAGATAATCCTGATTGCGTGCTCTGACCCTGCCCGCGTCCGTAAGCGCATATGCCTGCATCTTCATCCCTCCCATTTTACGTCTCACAGGAACGCACTTCCTGCGAGCCGAGATAGCTTCGCCGGAGCTGGCCGCAGGCTCCGTTAATGTCGCGGCCCATCTCCCTTCTTATAGTAACATTAATTCCGCTTTTTTCAAGATAATTTTGAAACGCTTCCACGGTTTTTCGCTCCGACTGGACATAGCTGCGCTCCCGGATCGGATTCACGGGGATCAGATTCACATGTCCGTGCTGGTCCTTCAGAAGCGCAGCCAGCGCCTCTGCCTCCGCCCGGCTGTCGTTGACGCCCCGCACCAGGCTGTATTCGAAGGTCATCCTGCGGCCCGTTTTCCGGAAATAGGTCCGGCATGCGTCAAGAACCTCGGCGAGCGGATAGCGTCTGGCGACTGGCATCAGCTGCCGCCTCGTAGCGTCGTCCGCGGCGTGCAGCGACAGCGCAAGCGTGATCTGCAGATCCTCCTCCGCCAGCCGGAGCATCTGGGGAACAAGCCCGCAGGTGGAGACCGTAATGTTCCTCTGGCTGATGTTTAATCCCTTCTCGTCCGTCAGCAGCCGGAGAAACCGCAGTAGGCTGTCGTAATTGTCAAGCGGCTCGCCGCTTCCCATGACCACGACGTTGGAGACGCGCTCGCCGGTCTCCCGGCCGATCCGGTAGACCTGCTCCAGCGTCTCTGACGGCCGCAGATTCCGCTCCAGCCCATCCAGTGTAGAGGCGCAGAAGCGGCAGCCCATCCGGCAGCCGACCTGGGAGGAGATGCAGACCGAATTGCCGTGCTTATAACGCATCAGCACGCTTTCGATCACGTTGCCGTCCGGCAGTGCGAAGAGGTACTTGCGGGTGCCGTCGATGGCCGAGACCTTTACCTCCACAGGCTTTAAGACCACCAGTTCGAAATGTTCCGCCAGCCGGCTCCGCAGAGACGCAGGAAGATTCGTCATCCCGTCGAAGGATGCCGCCTGCTTTTGATGAAGCCACTGATAGAGCTGCCCGGCGCGGTAGGCCGGCAGCCCCATTCCCTGTATCTGTTCCGTTAATTCCCCGTACGTCAGGGATCTGATATCGATTCTGTCCATGCCGCTGCTCTCTTATTCCGTGTCTGCCGTGACCGTCTGCTTCTTCCTGCGCATGACGGCCAGGAAGAAGCCGTCGCAGGGGTACTCTCCCGGAAGCAGCTGAAGATACCCCTCCGCCATCGATGCAGCGCGGATCTTATCCCCCAGTCTTCCGGTAATATCCACCGGTTCAAACGGATAATTCGCCAAAAACCAGTCCCGATTGCCGGTATTCTCACGGGGTGATACCGTGCAGGTGCTGTACACCAGCGTTCCTCCCGGCTTCACGTACCGCCAGACCACCGACAGGATCTCCCTCTGAAGCGCCTCAAGAGCGCCGATGTCCTCCGGGCGGACGCGGTGCTTGATATCGGGCTTGCGTCCGATGACGCCGAGTCCGGAGCACGGAAGATCCGCGAAAACCACGTCCGCCTTCCCCTCCATGCCTTCGTCGATCACGAGGGCGTCCCATACCTGCACCGTGATCCGGTCCTCATAACCGCAGCGCCGGACATTCTCCAGGATCATCCCCGCTTTGCGCCCGCTGATGTCCCGTACGTAGACATGTCCCAGTCCCGGCGCGTCCTCCGGCCGGCCGCTTACGGCCCCGCCGCATGGCGCGGCGCCTTCCTGCCTCCCGCTTCTGTCCACGCTGCATGACACAGCGCTTTCCTGCTTCCCGCTTCTGTCCACGCTGCATGACACAGCGCCTTCCTGCTTCCCGCTTCTGTCCACGCTGCATGACACAGCGCTTTCCTGCTTCCCGCTTCTGTCCACGCTGCATGACACAGCTTTTTCCTGCTCCCCGCTTCCGTCGCCTGCGCCGCAGCCGTCATCTGCGCTGCGGCCGTTCCCGCTCCGGTAAAGGCTCTGCAGAATCGACGCCGCATGCAGCGACTTGCCGCCCGGAGCGCCGCACACATCCAGGACCGTATCTCCCGCCTTCAGCCCGGCGGCCTTCGCCACGCACGCGGAACCGAGATCCTGCACCGTAATGAGCCCCGTCTGAAACGCGGTCAGCCGTTCCGGATAGTCCAGATTCTCCAGATACAGCATATCCTCCGCATACGCGTTCTCCACCACGGTCACGCCGTCCAGACGAAGGCTCTCCTCGATCTCTTCCCTGGACGCACGGTCCGGATTGCAGCGGACGCTGAACGGGCTTTCCGTCAGGAACGCCTGAAGCATCCGCCGGGCCGCATCCGTTCCCAGGCTCTCCGTCCACAGCTCGATCAGCCACTGCGGCATACTGTAGCGGACGGAGTCGTCCGGCCACGGATCGTCTCCGGTTCCTTCCCGGCCCGGCCGGTACCGGTCCTTCTCGCGGACGACGGTTCGCAGGATTCCGTTCACGAAACCCCTAAGGCCCTCGAACCGGCGCTTTGCGGCCAGCTTCACCGCCTCGTTGCAGACGGCGGAGTCCGGCACCCGGTCCATATAAAGAATCTGATAGACCGACATTCTCAGAAGCGTGCGGATCAGCGGTTTCATCCTCTGCAGCTTCGTGCGGGAATACCGGTCTATTACATAGTCGATCTGAAGCTGGTACTCCAGCGTCCCTTCCGTCGCCCTCGTGATGAAGGCGCGGTCCTGCTTGTCCAGGTACTGGTATTTGGAAAGCGCCTGGTTCAGGACCACATGGCTTGGCGCGCCGTGTTCCAGGATCTCCATCAGGATATCCAGGGTCAGCTCCCTGGCGGAAATGGATTGCTTAGTTGTCACGCCGTCTTCCCCCGAACAGGATGATCAGCCGGAGAAGCTGAAGGATCGCGGTGGCGGCCGCCGCCACATAGGTCAGAGCCGCGCTTCCGAGCACCTTCCGCGTCTGTCCCACTTCCTCGCCGTGCAGGATCCCCACGCTGTCCAGAAGCCGTACCGCGCGGGCGGAGGCGTTGAACTCCACCGGCAGCGTGATCAGCTGGAACAGCACCACCAGTACAAACATCCAGATCCCCACATTGACGATGGTGCTGCCGGCGCCGCCGATCAGCAGGCCGATCAGGATCAGCGGCCAGGAAAGCATGCTTCCGAAATTCACGACGGGCACAAAGGCCGCCCGCATGCGCAGAGGCACATAGCCCTCGTTGTCCTGCATCGCATGGCCGCACTCATGGGCCGCCACCCCAATGGCCGCCACCGAGGCCGAACCGTAGACCGCGTCGGACAGATTCACCGTCTTCGTCCTCGGATCGTAATGGTCCGTCAGCTTCCCAGCCACATGCTGGATCGTCACATCGTAGATCCCCTGGGAATTCAGAAGCCGCCTCGCCGCCTCCGCGCCGGTCATGCCGGTCATGCTGCGGACGGAGGAATACTTCTGAAACGTGCCGTTCACCCGGGCGGAAGCCCATAGAGACAGCGCCGCTCCGATCAGCACCAGAAGGATCGTCCAGTCAAAACCGTAATACATACCACCGTAACCCATACCATAACCGTATCCGTACGGCATATCATTCGCCCCTTTCTGCAAAACATCCTGCCGCTCGCCCACGCTTAGGCGGGCGGATCCTGAACCGGCCAGGGATCACTCTTCCCCGCGGCCTCTCACAAACACGGTTCCGGTCTCCACCGGATACCCGCGCAGAAACGCGTCCACAGCCATCCGCTTCCTGCCCTCCGGCTGAAGCTCCGTAAGCGCCAGCGTCCCCCTGCCGCACTTTACATACAGGCGGTCCTTATCCGTAAGCACCACCTGCCCGCAGACTCCGTCGTATTCCTCCGGCACCACGCGGGTCTTTCGGATCTTAAGCGTCCGCCCGTTCCAGCCGGTATACGTGCCGGGCCAGGGATCCAGGCCCCTGACCAGCCGCTCGATCGCCTCCGCGTCCATGGTCCAGTCGATATCGCCCATGGACTTCTTAAGCATCTTCGCGTAGCAGGTTCCCTCATCCGTCTGGGGAGTCCGCACCGCGGTTCCGTTCTCCAGCTTCGCAAGCGTGGACACGATCAGCTTCGCACCCAGCGCGCTCAGCTTATCGTGAAGGCTTCCGCCGGTCTCGCCGGCTTCGATGGGGATCACCGCCTGTTCCAGCATATCGCCGGTATCCAGTCCCTCGTCCATCATCATCGTGGTCACGCCGGTCTCCTTCTCGCCGTCGATCACCGCCCACTGGATCGGCGCCGCGCCCCGATACCTGGGAAGAAGCGACGAGTGGACGTTCACGCAGCCCAGCCGCGGAAGCGAAAGCACCGTCTTCGGCAGGATCTGCCCGAAGGCCGCCACGACGAAGACGTCCGCGCCAAGCCCCCTGAGAATCTCCACGAACTCCGGCTCCCTTACCTTCACAGGCTGGTAGACCGGAATCCCCAGCTTTAGGGCCTTCTCCTTCACCGGCGTCATAAGGACCGCTCCTCCGCGTCCTTTAGGCTTATCCGGCTGGGTCACCACCCCCACGACGGTATGGCCGGCCTCCGCGACGGCTTCAAGCACCGGCACCGCGAAATCCGGCGTTCCCATAAATACGATCCTCATGCGTCCTCTCCCTCTTCGTCCTCATCCGCCAGCTCCGAGTTGTCATGGAGCCCGTCCTCCGCCAGATCCACATACAGCGCTCCGTGGAGATGGTCGCACTCGTGGCAGATGCAGCGGGCCAGAAGCCCCTCCGCCTCCAGCTCGAACGGCTTCATATGCTCGTCGAACGCCTTCACCTTCACCTTCTCCGGCCTGGTCACGATGCCGAACTTGCCGGGGACGCTTAGGCATCCTTCGTTTCCGGTCTGGCTGCCTTCCGTCGAAATGATCTCCGGATTGATCAGCACATACGCCTTCCCGTCCTCCTCGCCGATATCGATAACTACAACCTGCTTCAGAATGCCCACCTGGGGAGCCGCAAGGCCCGCCCCGTCATGGGCATACATGGTATCGAACATATCCTCAATCAGAAGAGCGATCCGGGGAGTCATGAACTTCACCGGCTTGCACTCTTTGGTCAGGATCTCGTCTCCTATCGTACGGATATTCCTGATCGCCATACCCTATCCTCCTGTTGCACACATCCGCCGCCCGCCGCAGCGCCGTTTACATCCGGTCTTCCCCGGCTCCCGGCCCGCGGCCTTATGCGAAATCAAACTGCACCGTCGCACGTTCATGCCATTCCGCCCGGCTTTCAAGCTCATCCAGGCGGTCCTTTATCCTTACTAGTATATCATAGTTTTCCTGTTTCATATATAAAATTTTTCTGTAGATATCATTAACTTTGTAAAT
>CANQME010000110.1 GCA_947624815.1 uncultured Lachnospiraceae bacterium
GAGCGCTATAAGCGGATCATGATCGTCCATGTGAAGGGCGACGGCGGCGCCATGGGCGGCCTGATGAAGCTGATGGGCATGGGCGGCGGCGCGGAGAGCGCGGCGGAGAAGCTCAGGAAACGGCTCTGCGAGAAGGGCTTCGACGCGTTCATCTACGAGAGTCCCCTGGACCGGATCAGGAAGCAGATCGAGGCGGGCGAGAAGCCCAGCCTGAACCTGTATTTCGCCGGGAAGAACGCCATCGCCGATTTCGTCAGGGATATGGACATGGTGATCACCCTGTGCGACGTATCGGGCGGCCGTCCCAGCTTCGGCATGAGCAAGGGCGGCGGCGAGATCCCGTGGTACGTGTTCGAGCTGCCGGTGGTTGCCATCGGCTGCGGACAGCCTACGATGCTGGCAGACATCCCGCAGGTGCGGACTTATATCAATACCTATGACTCGAAGGATTCCACGTTTGACGCCCTGGTGGACGATCTGACGGAGGGGCCGGAGGCGTTTAAGGGGAAGGATCCGATCGACAGCTTCTGCGGGCTGTTTGACGCGCGGATCTGACCGGCGGAGAGCCCGGATCACGAATGGACGGGCCGGCGTCAGACGGTTCGCCGGCGGCAGCAAGGAGTAAATTCAACAGGAGGAGGATATTTATGCGAAACATCATCAGCATCAACGAAGACTGGCGTTTCATTCAGAAGGACGCGGGTCTGCCGGAAAGCCTTCCGCAGGACTGGCAGAAGGTGGATCTGCCCCATACCTGGAACGCCATCGACGGGCACGACGGTAACGGGGGATATGACCGGCGCACCTGCTGGTACGCGAAGGAGTTTGAGACGCCTGTTCAGCCCCTGGCCGGCGGACGGGTCTACGTGGAGGTTCTGGCGGCGGGGCAGCAGGCGACGGTCTACGTCAACGGGACCAAGGTCGTCTACCATGAGGGCGGCTACTCCGCGTTCCGCGCAGACATTACCGATCTGTGCAGGGAAGAGGGCGCAAACCTGCTGGCCGTGGCCTGCAGCAATGAGTACAAGGACAGCGTTTATCCCCAGTCGGCAGACTTTACCTTCTATGGCGGCCTGTACCGGGGAGTGAACCTGATCAGTGTGCCGGATACCCATTTCGATCTGGATTACTACGGGGGCCCGGGCATCCAGGTGACGCCGAAGCCCTGCGGCGAAGGAGCGACCTTCGAGATCCGGTCCTGGGTGACGAATCCGGACGAGAACTTCACGGTCCTGTATTCCATCTACGACGAGGAAGGGAATGAAGTGGCGTCGGCGGCCCGTCCGGCGGACGACGCGGCGGTCACGATCTGCGTTCCGGAGGTGACCCTGTGGGGCATCGACAACCCGTACCTTTACGAAGTGGTGGCGACGCTGCAGCGGCGCAACGAGGCGTACGACGAGGTGTCCGCTCTGGTGGGCGTGCGCAGCTACTCCTGCGATCCCCAGAAGGGCTTCATCTTAAACGGCGTGGAGACCCCGCTTCGGGGCGTGAGCCGCCATCAGGATATGCTGTATAAGGGCAACGCCCTGACCGCAGAGGATCATTACAACGACGCCTGCATGATCAAGGAGCTGGGCGCCAACACGATCCGTCTGGCTCACTATCAGCATTCCCAGGACTTCTATGACGCATGCGATACGCTGGGCTTCATCGTATGGGCGGAGATCCCGTTCATCAGCGTGTTCAATAAGGATCCGGAGGCGCATCAGAACTGCATCAGCCAGATGAAGGAGCTGATCATCCAGAATTACAATCATCCTTCCATCTGCTTCTGGGGCGTGTCCAATGAGATCCTGATCGGAGGCATTTCCGAGAAGCTGGTGGAGAACCACAAGGAGCTGGCCGCTCTGTGCAAGGAGCTGGATCCCACGAGACTGACCACGATCGCCCATGTATCCATGACGCCTCTTGACAGCCCGCTTCATCATATCACCGACGTGGAGAGCTACAACCACTACTTCGGATGGTACGGCGGCAAGATGGAGGACAACGGTCCGTGGCTGGATCATTTCCACGAGGTCCATCCGGACATCTGCCTGGGCATGTCTGAGTACGGCTGCGAGGGCATCGTCACCTACCACGGCCCGAACCCGGCCTGCAAGGATTACAGCGAGGAATACCAGGCCCTGTATCACGAGCATATGGCCAAGGTGTTCGACGAACGGCCGTGGATCTGGTCGAGCCATGTGTGGAACATGTTCGACTTCGGCTGCGCGGCCCGCGACGAGGGCGGCGTGAAGGGCCGGAACAACAAGGGTCTCGTGACCATGGACCGGAAGACGAAGAAGGACAGCTACTACGTCTACCAGGCATACTGGACCACGGAGCCCATGGTGCATCTGTGCGGCCGCCGCTATGCGCAGCGGGCCGGAGAGACGACCCAGGTCCGCGTCTATTCCAACCAGCCGTCGGTGACGCTGTATCTGAACGGCGAGAAGGTTGGCGAGCAGCAGGCGGAGAAGGTCTTTGTCTTCACGGTCGCGCTGAAGGACGGGTTCAATACCCTGGTCGCCGAGGCCGGTCCGGTGAAGGACAGCATCACGCTGGAGAAGGTGGAGAAGGAGCCGTCCATCTACGTGCTTCCGGAGGTCTCGGAGCGGGCGGAAGGCGTCGCCAACTGGTTCAAGCTGGCGGGCGATCTGGACCTGAAGGCGCCGATGGAGTTCCCGGAGGGCAAGTATAACGTGAAGGTTCCCATGGGCGAGATCGCGAAGTCCGAGGAAGCGATGAAGGTGGTCTCCGAGGCGGTCAAGCTGGCTACGAACATGAAGGTTGCGCCCGGCGAGGGAATGTGGGACATGATGAAGGGCATGGCGCCTCAGGCCATGGTGGAGATGGCCGGCTCCATGATGCCGGAAGGGTTCCTGGAGAGCCTGAACGCGAAGCTGATCAAGATCGACCGGGTCTGACCGGCCGGGGATCGATCGAGGAGGTACGGCCGAACCGATCGGCCGGGTCTGAACGTCTGAGCGGCTGAGAATTGGGACTGATAGATTTGGATCAGACGGAAGAGGAAACTGTAACAGAATCCTGCACCGGGCGCCGCAGAGACGAAGGCGGATGCAGCGCCTTCGCCGGAGGCGCCCGGGAAAACAGAAAGAAAGAGGAGAAAGAGTATGAGCAGCGACACATCCAAATACTATGGCGAGAATGGAATCCATCGGGTTCCGTTGTGGCGTATCGGCGGCTTCGCCCTGAACAATACCGCCACCAATCTGTATCTGTTCCTGATGAACTATGTAGCGTATTACCTGGGGGGGTTTGTTGGCGTAGCCACCGTGACCGCGTCCAGCTTCTCCATGATGATGCGTATCTGGGACGGCGTGACGGACCCGTTCATCGGATTCGTAGTCGATAAGACCAACGGCAAGTTCGGCAAGAACCGGCCATTCATGGTGATCGGCAATATTATCCTGCTGGTGATGAGCTTCATCCTGTTCCATGTGACTCATCTGCTGCCGCAGAATAACGCGCTTCGTTTCGGGTTCTTTATCGTGATCTCGGCGATCTATTATATCGGCTACACCTTCCAGTGCGTGGTCACCAAGTCGGCCCAGAGCTGTCTGACCAACGACCCGAAGCAGAGACCGCTGTTCGCCGTATTCGACGGTATCTACAACAGCGTTCTGTTCGCCGGAATGGCGATCGTGAGCGCCCGGTTTATCGCGAATCACACCACGCCGGATCTGGACGGCATCCTGACCACCGGCTTCTATCATGATATGTGGGTATTCGTGGCCGTCCTCAGTGCGATCTTCACCGCGATCGCCGTGTTCTCCATCGCTCCGAAGGACAGAAGCGAATTCTTCGGAACCGGCAAGGCCGTGAAGGTTGGACTTAGGGATTACTGGGAGACCCTGAAGGGGAACCGCGCCATCCAGATGCTGGTAGTGTCCGCTTCCACCGACAAGCTGGCCTCCTCTGCCAAGACCAGCGCGGTCACCATCGTTCTGTTCGGCGTCCTGGCCGGCAATTACGGCCTGAGCGGAACGCTGAGCGGTTTCGTAACGATCCCGAGTACATTGCTTCTGATTTTCTTCGTGGCCGGTCTGGCTACGACGCTGGGACAAAGAAAGGCCATGCTGATCGGCTCCTGGGGCGAGATCGTGATCTGCCTCCTGCTGGCGGCGCTGTGGCTCTTCGGTGATCCCACGAGCATGAACGGAGCCGACGGCAGACTGCACTGGGGATATTTCGCGATTCTTTACGTGGTACTCAGTATCGCCCAGGGTGGCTTCCAGGGCGTAGCCGGCAACATCGTTATCCCGATGACCGCGGACTGCGCGGACTACGAGGTGTACCGTACCGGCAAGTACGTGCCCGGCATGATGGGCACCTTGTTCAGCTTCGTGGACAAGATCATTTCCTCTCTGGCTCCTATGATCGCCGGTCTGATGTTCGCCGCGATCGGCTTTAAGGATCAGCTTCCGACAGCCAGCACGCCGTACAGCCTGTCCCTGCGCTATGTGTCTGTATTCCTGGCCTACGGCATGATCATTCTGGGATGCCTTTGCAATGTCGTTGCACTGCGGTTCTATCCGCTGACCAAGGAGAAGATGGAGTCCATCCAGGCGGAAGTCGCAGCCATCAAGGCCAAGGCCATGCAGGGAGAAGCGTAAGCACGGAAGAATACAGCAGAGTGTGACAGAACATGACAGCCCGTGACGCCTGAAAGGCGCCGGGACTGCCGCGAAAGAAGGGGGAGACGGGATGAAAAAGGATGGCAGCAGCAAGAAGCAGGAAGTGACGATGGACGAATACCTGGCCGCCAAGGCGGAGCTGGACGCCGTGAGGGAAGAATACGGCGTAAAGCCCAGGGAGGGAAGGATCTCCAGAGCCATTTCGAATTTCTTTGACAAAAGAGACGCAAGAGAGCTTCATAAGGTCAGTAAGAAGAAATACCTGCTGCTGGCAGTCTTTACCGGCTGGCTGGGCGGCCACCGCTTCTATGCGAAGCAGTGGGTCGTGGCGGTTTTGTACCTGGTGTTTTTCTGGTCCGGCTTTTCGCTGGCGATGACCGTGATCGATCTGCTGGCGGTCATTCCGAAGGAAGCGGACGAGGACGGGTATATCCTTGTATAAATAATACGTTCGTTATGTTCATGGGTTTCACGCGGGAGCCTTTCGGGCACGCGTGGAACCCATGATGCTGAATTTGAAACAAAAAGAAGGAGATGTGATGATATGAAGGCATTTATGGATGAAGATTTCCTGCTGTCGACGGATACGGCGAAGAAGCTCTATCACGAATATGCGGAGCAGATGCCGATCCTGGATTACCACTGCCATATCGATCCGAAGGAGATCTATGAGGACCGGAGGTTTGAGAACATCACCCAGGTCTGGCTGGGCGGCGACCATTACAAATGGCGCCAGATGCGCTCCAACGGCGTGGAGGAGCGCTATATCACCGGCGACGCATCGGACCGCGAGAAATTCCAGAAATGGGCGGAGACGCTGGAGATGGCCATCGGCAATCCCCTGTACCACTGGAGCCATCTGGAGCTGAAGCGGTACTTTGGGTATGAGGGCTGCCTAAACGGCAGAACCGCGGAAGAGGTCTGGAACCTGTGCAACGAGAAGCTGGCACGGGCGGACTACAGCGCCCGGAACCTGATCCGGATGTCGAACGTGACGCTGGTGTGCACCACCGACGACCCGGCGGATTCCCTGGAGTGGCATAAAAAGATCGCGGAGGACGACACCTTCGACGTGCAGGTCCTGCCCGCGTGGCGTCCGGATAAGGCGATGAACCTGGAGAAGCCGGATTACCTGGATTATCTGAAGAAGCTTGGCGAGGTCAGCGGCGTGAAGATCGGAAGCTTCGCGGAGTTGGTGGAAGCGCTTGACAGGCGGATGGATCACTTCGCGGCCCGCGGCTGCAGCGTGTCCGACCACGGTCTGGAGTACGTGATGTACGAGCCGGCGGATCCGGAGACGGTGGAGGCTGTTTTTGCAAAGCGTCTGGCCGGCGAGACGGTCAGCGTTAAGGAAGCGCGTCAGTTTAAGACCGCCTTCATGGTCGCCATGGGCCGCGCCTACCATAAGAGAAACTGGGCGATGCAGCTTCATTTCGGTGCAAAACGCGATAACAACGGCACCATTTTCCGTAAATTGGGTCCGGACGCGGGCATCGACAGTATCGGAAGCTCGGCGCCGGTATCGGAGATGGCGGATTACTTAAACGCCCTGGCCGAGACGGAGGAGCTGCCCAGGACGATCCTGTATTCCCTGAACCCCATCGACAATGCGGCGATCGGGACGATCATCGGCTGCTTCCAGGATTCGTCCTGTGTCGGGAAGATCCAGCACGGAAGCGCCTGGTGGTTCAATGACAACAAGACCGGCATGACCGAGCAGATGACGTCGCTTGCGAATCTGGGACTTCTGGGGAATTTCATCGGCATGCTGACGGATTCCAGGAGCTTCCTGTCCTATACCCGTCACGAGTATTTCCGCCGGATCCTGTGCGAGCTGATCGGCGGCTGGGTGGAGAACGGGGAATACCCGGCGGATTATGAGACGCTTGAGAAGATCGTGAAGGGGATCTCCTACAACAACGCGGTGCGCTATTTCGGATTCAACCTTCAGAAGCGGTAGACTCTATAGAAAGAAAAAGGAGTAAAATGATGGAGAAAAAGATTCGTTTCGGACTGATCGGCATTGGCGCCCAGGGCGGCTCCTATGCGCGTTTCCTGACCGGAAGCGCCGGCGTTCCCGGCATGGCGGCTCCCGAGTGCCCTCCCCACTGCGCGCTGGGCGCGCTCTGCGACATCGATCCGGAGAAGGAGAAGATGTGCAGGGAAACCTACCCGGATATCCCGTTCTACCGGGACTGGAAGGAAATGGTGGATTCTGATGACGTGGACGCAGTGATCACAACGGTGCCCCATTATCTGCACCACGAGATCGCGATCTACTGTCTGGAGCACGGCAGGAACGTACTGGTGGAGAAGCCTGCCGGCGTCCGGGCCAAGGATGTCATGGCCATGAACGCCTGCGCCGCCGCCCATCCCGACGTGGCCTTCGGGATCATGTTCAACCAGCGTACCAATAAGCTTTACCAGAAGGTGAAGGAGATCGTGTCCTCCGGCGAGATGGGTCAGATCCGCCGCAGCCAGTGGATCATCAATTCCTGGTGGCGTCCCGACAGCTACTATCAGCAGAGCGAATGGCGGGCCACCTGGGGCGGAGAGGGCGGAGGCGTCCTGGTCAACCAGGCTCCCCACCAGCTGGATCTGTGGCAGTGGATCTGCGGCGTGCCGGTGAAGGTCTATTCGAAGAACATAAACGGCTGCCACCGGGACATCGTGGTGGAGAACGACGTGACCATGATGGTGGAGTTCGCCAACGGTGCGGTGGGCACGTTTATCACCTGCACCCATGACGCCAACGGCACCGACCGTCTGGAGATCGACCTGGACGGCGGCAAGATCGTGGTGGACGACAGCCGGATCGCCAGGGTGTACCGTTATGTCAGGGACGGCAGATATGTGAATGAGGATGAGCTCAACGCCACCATGGACATGATGCAGGTGGCCAGGCTCATGAGCGGCAATTCCGGCGGCGGTCTCTACGAGACGGAGACCTTCGAGAATACGGACGGCTGGGGCCGTCAGCATACGACCGTCATGGAGAATTTTGCCCTTCACTGCCTGACGGGAAGTCCCCTGCTGGCTCCCGGTTCCGACGGCATCAACGGCGTGAACCTGGCCAATTCCTCTCAGCTGTCCGCCTGGACGGGGCGCGAGGTGCCCAATCCCTGCGATCCCGAGGAGTACGCCAGGGAGCTGGATAAGCGGATCGCAGAAGAAGGAAAGTTCCCCGTTCGCGGGTGATGAGGTGAGTTTATGATCAAAGCGGCAGTTATCGGGTTGGGAACCATTTCCGCCGTCCATCTGGACGCCATTGCATCGAATCCGGAGATCACGCTGGCGGCCGTGTGCGACGCAGACGAGTCGTGCAGGGACCGGGCGCCGGCCGGCGTGCCGTTCTATACCGATTACGGCGAGATGATACGCAGGGAACGGCCCGACACGGCGCATGTGTGCCTGCCCCATTATCTTCATTACCCCGTTTCGCGGAGACTGGCGGAGATGGGGGTTCACGTATTCTGCGAGAAGCCGGCGGCCATGAATATCGCCGAGGCAGAGCGGTTCGCGGCCCTGGAGGCGGATCATCCGGAGCTTAAGATCTGCATCTGCCTGCAGAACCGGCTGAACGAGACGACGGTGGAGCTGAAGCGGATCATCGATTCCGGCGAGTACGGAAGGCTGATCGGGCTCCGCGGCTTCGTGCCGTGGTACCGGGATCCGGAATATTATCGCCAGAAGCCCTGGAGGGGAACCTGGGCCGCTGCCGGCGGGGGATCCATGATCAACCAGTCGCTGCATACGCTGGATCTGATGTATTATCTGGGCGGCGAGGTGGACCGGATCCACGCCATGACGGGGCAGCTGAACGATTTCGGCATCGAGGTGGAGGGCGACGTGGTGGCCCGGATGGAATTCCGAAACGGCGCCCGCGGTCTGTTCTTCGCCACCAACAACAACTGGGCCAACGAGTCGGTCCAGATCCGCGCGGCGCTGGAGAAGGGGGTCTTCCATATCGAGGACAATACCCTTTACCGCGTCGGCCCCGGCTCGGACCGGCAGGTGATCTGCCGCGCGGCCAGGCCGGCGGAGGGCGTGCGGTTCTATTACGGCGCGTCCCATGCGAGACTCGTGGAGCGGTTCCGCCTGGCGGTGGAGACCGGGAGCGACGATTATATCCATGTCCGGGACGCCGTGATGGTGATCCGGCTGATGGAGACCATCTTCCGGTCGGCGAAGGAGGACCGGCTCCTGGAGGTTTTGTGAGGGCAGGAAGGCCGGAAACAGATGACTGAAAAGAAGGAGTAAATGAATATGGCTGAGAAAGGTTTGATCGGCGTTCAGATGAGCACCATCGCGCCGGCGAAGATGCCTCATTTTGACGCGTTTGAGTCCATGCAGAGGCTTACGGATATCGGCTACCACTGCATCGAGATCTCCCAGGTGCCCATGACGCCGGAGAATGTGGCCGGATTCCGCCGCGCGGTCGACGAGCTGGGGATGAACGTATCCTCCTGCACCGCTTCCGTGGCGCCCATGGCGCCGGGAATGCCTGGGGAATACTTAAACGACCCCGACGGCTTCCGGAAGATCGTCGGGGACTGCCGGGCGCTGGACTGCGATATGCTGCGCATCGGGATGCTGCCCGTGACCTGCATGGGCAGCTATGAGAAGGCTGTGAATTTTGCAAAGGAAGCGGAGGAGATTGCCCTTAAGCTGAAGGAGGAGGGGATCGACCTCTACTACCATAACCATCATGTGGAATTCGTACGGTATAACGGGCAGTATCTTCTGGACATCATCCGGGAGAACGCCCCGCATATGGGCTTTGAGCTGGACGTCCACTGGATCCACCGCGGCGGCGAGAACCCCGTGGAGGTCATTCGGAGATATGCCGGCTCCATCCGCCTGCTTCATTTAAAGGACTACCGTGTCGGCGAAATGCCAGTCCCCGAGGGCGGCCTGGATCCGGCGGACCGGGCGTCCATGGCGAAGTTCATGTCGAACTTTACGAATATCATCCAGTTCGCCGAGGTGGGCGAGGGCAGCATGCCGATGAAGGCGTGCATAGAGGCCGGTCTGGCCGGCGGCGCGCAGTACTTCCTGGTGGAGCAGGACGACTGCTATGGCCGCGATCCCTTCGACAGCCTGCGGATCAGCCGTGAGAATCTGGTGAAGATGGGATACGGCGGGTGGTTCTGACAGGAGAAGGCAGAATCGTAATTTTATGCTAAAAGAGTTAAATTACATACTAACAAAAAGTGGGCGGATATTGTATAATATTTTCATAATTGCATGATACGTATGCAAGGAGCAGGCAAATTGATGAACAAAGCGAAAGGAGAAGGCTATATGGCAGAATTTGTAAGACTGTCACCCGAAACATTAAAGGCTCTGCATGAGCAGAACCCGTCGATGATGTCCTACAACATCGAGTTCGCCGAGGTTACCGGCGGCACGTTCTGGAAGGCGTACACGCCCGGACAGATCGCCGGCACGGAGGAATTCAATGTGGATATGAGCGGCGGTCTGACCGCGGCGTACAAGGATCTGATGCAGGTCTATCCGCCGATCAATCTGTACGACGAGAAGCTTCGCCGGCTGGCGAAGGAATTCGGCCCCGTGTGGGTGCGCGTGTCCGGTACCTGGGCGACGAAGACCTATTACGATCTGGACGGCAGCATGGACGGCAAGGTGCCGGAGGGCTATCTGAATACTCTGACCCGCAGCCAGTGGGTGGGCGTTCTGGATTTCGTGAAGGCCGTGGGCGCGAAGCTGATGGTGTCGGTGTCCGCCTGCCCGGGCGTATACGGAGTGAACGAGCCTCCGGTTCCGGAGTGGACGCCTGTGGAAGCGGAGAAGCTGTTTAAGTTCAGCGCCGAGTACGGCGTGCCGATCTCCGGTTCCGAGTTCGTTAACGAGCCCAACATGATGACGGAGACCGGGTTCCCGAAGGGCTATACCGCCGCGGACCACGCCCGGGATCAGAAGATCTTCGAGAAGTGGCTGAAGGAGAACTATCCGGACTGCCTCTACATCGGTCCCTGCACCGTAGGTGCTGACGCCGGTTTGGGCCGGCCGGCCGAGAAGGGCGCCGGCGGAGGCGTTGAGGCTCTGGTGGGAGAGAACTGCGATACGAAGGCGCTGATGGGGGACGATCCCTGCCATCTGGATGTGTTCAGCTACCATTATTACAACGGCGTGTCCGAGCGTCTGGGCGGCGTTATGCCGTCGATGCACTGGCTGGCGGAGGAGGCCCATACCGAGGATTATCTGGCCGTGGCCATCAACAGCGCCAGGGCTTACGGACCGCTCCGCGACCTGTACTGCCCCGGCGGCGAGATGTGGGTGACCGAGTCCGGCGACGCAGGCGGCGGCGGGGACACCTGGGCGTCCACCTATCTGGACGTGATCCGTACCCTGAACGAGGCAGGCGGCTTCAGCCGTGAGACCGCGGGCATCATTTACCACAATACGCTGGCGGCTTCCGACTATGCCTATCTGGACCGTGTGACCCACGATCCGAGACCCAACTATTTCGCGGTGCTTCTGTGGACCCGGCTGATGGGCTCCACCGTCTACGATACCGGCGAGCCGGTCCGCATGGGCGCCCATGTCTACGCCCAGAGCCGTAAGGACGGGAAGGAAGGCGCGGTGTATCTGGTCATCAACAACAGCGCGGAAGAGAAGACGGCGGTGGAGGTGCCGAAGGAAGCGGAGCTCTATGTGCTGGCCGGCGAGGGCGGCAACAAGCGGGCTTCGGTCATGACGCTGAACGGCAGGCCGTTAAAGCTGAATGAAGACGGTTCGCTGCCGGAGCTTGGCGGGGAGAAGATCGCCGCGGGAACCGTGGAGCTGGAGCCGTTAAGCTGTGCGTTTATCGTATTGTAAAAACAGAAGAGAATAAAGAAAAAGGAGGGCAATATCATGAGTTTATCATTTGGAACGGATCTGACCGGGAAGGTGGCGGTCGTGACCGGCGCAGGCGGCGTCCTGTGCGGGATGTTCGCCGCTACGCTGGCAGAGGCCGGCGCGAAGGTGGCGGTGCTGGATCTGAATGAGGAGGCTGCGCAGAAGGTGGCCGACGGCATCGTGGCGGCCGGTCATGTGGCGAAGGCCTATAAGACCAATGTGCTGGAGAAGCCGAGCCTGGAGGAGACCCATGAGAAGGTGCTGGCGGATCTGGGACCCTGCGATATCCTGGTCAACGGCGCCGGCGGCAACAACCCCAGGGCGCAGACCCAGAAGGAGTATTTCGAGCTCGGCGATATCGAGGCGGATACCGTGTCCTTCTTCGATCTGGACCAGAGCGGCGTCCAGTTCGTGTTCAACCTGAATTTCATCGGCACCCTGCTTCCGACCCAGGTCTTTGC
>CANQME010000111.1 GCA_947624815.1 uncultured Lachnospiraceae bacterium
ACTTCCGAGAACCTGGTGACGGCGAAGGAAGGCATCACCCTGACGGAGGCGAAGAAGATCCTGGCGAAGGCCAGAGTGGAGAAGCTTCCCATCGTGGACGACGACTTTAACCTGAAGGGCCTGATCACCATTAAGGACATTGAGAAGCAGATCAAATATCCGAATTCCGCCAAGGATTCCCAGGGGCGCCTTCTGTGCGGCGCCGGCGTGGGCATCACGGCCAATGTGCTGGAGAGGGTGGAGGCCCTCGTGAAAGCCCACGTAGACGTGGTGGTGCTGGATTCGGCCCACGGCCATTCGGCCAACGTGCTGCGCTGCGTGAAGATGATCAAGGAAGCGTTTCCGGATCTGGATGTGATCGCGGGCAATGTGGCGACCGGCGAGGCGACGAGGGCCCTGATCGAGGCCGGAGCGGACGCGGTGAAGGTAGGCATCGGTCCCGGCTCCATCTGTACGACCCGTGTGGTAGCGGGCATCGGCGTGCCCCAGATCACGGCCGTCATGGACTGCTACGCGGTGGCGAAGGAGTACGGCATCCCGATCATTGCCGACGGCGGCATTAAGTACTCCGGCGATATCACCAAGGCAATCGCGGCGGGCGGCAGCGTCTGCATGATGGGCAGCATGTTCGCCGGATGCGACGAGAGCCCGGGCGACTTCGAACTGTATCAGGGAAGAAAGTACAAGGTATACCGCGGCATGGGCTCCATCGCGGCGATGGAGAACGGCAGTAAGGACCGGTATTTCCAGACCGACGCCAAGAAG
Source organism: uncultured Lachnospiraceae bacterium (assembly GCA_947624815.1). GTDB lineage: Bacteria > Bacillota > Clostridia > Lachnospirales > Lachnospiraceae > UBA3402. The sequence goes on from CANQME010000111.1 coordinate 766, forward strand.
CTGGTGCCGGAGGGCGTCGAGGGCCGCGTAGCCTATAAAGGCATGGTGGAGGATACGGTGTTCCAGATGCTGGGCGGTCTCCGTTCCGGTATGGGATACTGCGGCGCGAAGGATATCAAGACCCTTCAGGATACGGCCAGATTCGTGAAGATCTCGGCGGCGTCGCTGAAGGAGAGCCATCCTCACGATATCCATATCACGAAGGAAGCGCCCAACTACTCTGTGAACGAGTAGATGAAACGGACCGGCATGCCGGGGGGCGGAAGCAGCCGGCCTGCGTGCGGTCAGACAGAATCATGTGTGAAAGCAGGGAGAGAAGACGTTCGGATCACCGGCGATTTCTCTCCCTGTTTTGTCATTCTGTTTCCGGTTCCATTCAAAAATAAACATAAAAATGTTCGCAAAATGATTTTCCCGAAAGCCTTTTTATGATAAACTGTACTTATACGAAGAAACGGAGGCCGCACGGGCCGCCGCAGTGGAGAGACTATGGAGGAGAAATACTTCCGAAGGAAGATCGGATGGTTCCAGTTCATCTGCTGCCTGCTGGTGATCTGGAATCACGCGGGCAACGCGGAGCTGTTCCTTGACGGACCGGCGACGGACCATCCCCTGTGGGTGTTTCAGAATGGGGCGGCTCTCGAGATTGCCCGCGCGAGCATCCCCTGCTTCCTTATGCTTTCCGGCTATCTGTTCTACCGTAATTTTGCCTGGCAGGATCTGGTGGGCAAATGGAAGCGCCGCGTCACCAGTCTGCTGGTCCCGTATCTGATCTGGAACCTTCTGTATTACTTCGGTTATCTGGTCGCAAGCTATATCCCGTACCTGTCTGAGATCGTCAACCGGGATAGGATCGCCTTCTCCGCGGCGGGCCTGATCCGGGGCGCGCTTCTGTACGAGGCGAATCCGGTGTTCTGGTTCATGTTCCAACTGCTTCTTCTGACCGTGCTGGCGCCGGTTCTGTATCTGTTCATGGAGCACGCCGTTACAGGCGTTCTGTGGCTGGCGCTGCTTTTCTGGGGGATTGTAAGCGGCGTGCAGCTGCCGTGGCTGAATCTGGACGCGCTGACGTATTACAGCCTGGCGGCGTTCGCGGCGCTGCACGGAAGGGCGTTTGCGGAAAGCCGCTGGGATAAGTACCGGGGAATCCTGGGGGCAGAGTTTGTGATTCTGGGAGCGGTCCTGGCGGCGGAGTACTATCTGTATAGCCGGATCCCGCCGATCGTATTCAGCCGCTGTCTGGTTCCCGCGGGGATGTGGCTTCTGGTGGACGAGCGGCGGCTTGCGGAGCGGAAACCGTTTATGGAATGTACGTTCTTCGTCTACGCGTTCCATTTCCTGCCGGTTCGGCTGTTGAATAAGCTGGCGGCGAAGGCGTTTTACGGAAATGGATTCCTGGCCGCGGTTCTGTATCTGGTCATGCCGGCTATCGGCTATGCGGTCTGCTGGCAGGCGGCAAAGCTGATCATGCACCTGACGCCGCGGATCTGGCGGGTGCTGAGCGGAGGCCGCGGCAGTGCGCCGCGACCGCAGGCCGGATCCGGCGGGCCGGACAGAAACGGGAAGTGATCATCGGTTCCTGTGGGGCAGACGCCCCCGCAGGAACCTTTTTTTCAGCTCCTGGAAGCGGAACGGGATCAGCGGATAGATATAGCTCTTGCCGGCCAGCGTCCGGTTAAAGACGACGGCGCAGGCGGACAGGATTATTCCTGCGATATAGCCCCACAGGTTGAATGCGGCCGTCAGGATCAGAATGATGATCCGCATGAATTTCAGAGCATAACCTAATTCAAAGCTTGCCTGGGAATAGGTTGCAATGGTTACAAAGGCCATATACAGCATGGTCTCGCTGGAGAACCAGCCGGAGCTGACCGCGTATTCGCCCAGCACGATGCCGGCGGTGACGCTTAAGGGAGTGGTCAGCATATTCGGCGTGTTGATGGCCGCCAGACGCAGGCCGTCGATGGCGGCTTCCAGGATCAGAAGCTGGGCGATCAGCGGAACGTAGGGTTCCTCCGCCAGCTTAAGGAACTGAAGCCAGGGTGGCAGTACCCAGGAGTTCTGCATCAGCAGGAGCCAGGTCGGCGTCAGGATCAGCGCCAGAAGAGAGGTCGTCATGCGGGAGAGCCGCAGGTAGGTTCCCGTGACCGGCGGGAAATAGTAATCGTCCGCCTCCTCGATGATATCGAAGACCGAGGAAGGCAGGATCATGGCGGAGGGGGAGTTGTCCACCAGGATCACGACGTTGCCCTCCAGAAGAGAAGCCGCCGCGGTGTCCGGCCGCTCCGAGAATTTGAACTTGGGGAAGGGATTGTACCATTTGTTCGGATACAGGCATTCGGCCAGACTCTCCTGGTTCATCGTGAGGGCGTCCACCTGAATGCCGCGGATCCGTTCCTTGATCAGGGAGAGCATTTCCTCGTCCACCCGGCCCTTCATATAGCAGACAGCCACGTCCGTATGGGAGCTGTCGCCGACCGAAAGGATCTCCATGGTCAGCTTCGGATCCCGGATACGCCGCCGGACCAGGGCTGTGTTGAAGATCAGCGTCTCCACGAAGCCGTCCCGGGAGCCGCGCATGACCTTATCCTTCTCCGGCTCCGACACGCCCCTGGCCGGATAGGTACGGCAGTCCACGGTCAGGCACCGGTCGTAGCCGTCGATGAAAATGCAGGAGATACCGGTCAGAAGCTGCGTGATCACGGCTTCCTCACTGTCCAGCAGTCCGATCTCCCCGAAGGGAATGTGCTGTTTGGAAAAGGTATGGACGTCCTCCGGCATGTCCTGGGGATTGATACCCTCCCATATCTGAAGAAGCTTTAGAAGTACGTCGTCTTTGGTAAAGCCGTCCACGAAATACAGGCAGCTCTCGCGCCCTCCGATCGTGAGGACGCGGCATACCACGTCGAAATTCGTCTCCACGTCCAGTTTCTCATTGAAAAGACGGATGTTGTCTTCGATCTTCGCTGAAAATGCCATGTGCCGTTCCCTCCATGCAGCGGTCTGTGTGCGGCGGCCGCCTGTGATGATAGGGAAGTATGCGCAGTCCGGCGTGAAAATATGCCTTCCGGGCTGAAACGGATCATGCAGCAGGAAATATCCCCAGAAAAAGGGAGGAGCCGGCAACCCTTTCGGGATGCCGGCAGATTATGAAAAAAATTTTATCTAATGTCTATGAAAGATGAAACATTCGGTTAATTTCTTAACTACTTATACTATAATGAATAAATATGAAATCCATTTAGCAAGTTTGTAAATATATTTTGAACATTTTGTGAACGGGCATCCCGTTTCGGATGGACGCATTATTCCGAATGCGCCGCCAGAAGCTCCTGCTTCATCTTCCACAGCGGAAGGGACAGATCCACATGGATCTTGTGGGGAAATTCCAGACGCAGGGACTCCTCCCAGAGAGTTCCGATCTCCTTCGCGCAGTAGTCGCGGATCTCCATGACCTTCGGCGACTGGTAGACGCACTGGCCCTCCAGGAATACGGGTACCATCAGCTCGCGGATCGAGTAGGTCCCGCCCTCCAGATTGGTGCGTTTCCAGGTATTGACCGGGTCAAAGAGCAGCAGCGGGTCTTTCTCGTCGTAGACCTCGTCTGCCAGGCAGATCAGGTCGGCCACCAGCTTGCCGGTCTTCTTGTCGTAGATGCGGCGGATCACCTTGTTGCCCGGGTTGGTGATCTTCTCAGCGTTCTCCGACACCTTGATCTTCGGGATAAAGGTATCCGTATCCTCGTCGAAGATGGCGGACAGCTTATAGACGCCGCCGAAGGAGGGGCAGTCCTTGGAGGTGATCAGGTTCGTGCCCACGCCCCAGGAGTGGATCTCGGCGCCCTGCAGCTTTAAGCTGGTGATCAGGTTCTCGTCCAGATCGTTGGAGGCGGAAATGACCGCGTCGGTAAATCCGGCCGCATCCAGCATCTTGCGTGCCTCCTTGGAGAGATAGGCCAGGTCGCCGCTGTCCAGGCGGATGCCGTAGAACGTCAGCGGGATGCCTTTCTCCCGCATCTCGGTAAAGACCCGGATGGCGTTGGGAACGCCGGATTTCAGCGTATCGTAGGTGTCCACCAGCAGGATGCAGGCGGACGGGAAGATGTTGGCGTAGGTGCGGAAGGCGGTCAGCTCGTCGGGGAAGCTCATGACCCAGCTGTGGGCGTGGGTCCCGCGGACAGGCACGTCGAACATCTGGCCCGCCAGTACGTTGGACGTGGCCACGCAGCCGGCGATCATGGCGGCTCTGGCCCCGTAGATGCCTGCGTCGGGTCCCTGCGCCCGCCGCAGGCCGAATTCCATGACGCCGTCGCCCTGGGCCGCATGGACTACCCGGGACGCCTTGGTGGCGATCAGGCTCTGGTGATTGATGATGTTTAGAAGCGCAGTCTCCACAAACTGGGCCTCCATGATGGGAGCGATGACCTTCACCAGCGGTTCCTTCGGGAATACCACGGTGCCTTCTGGAATCGCGTAGATGTCGCCGCTGAAATGGAAGCCCCGGAGGTATTTGAGGAATTCTTCCTCGAAAAGTCCGGTAGAGCGGAGATAGTCGATATCTTCGGAACTGAAATGGATATTCTTCACGTAGTCGATGGCCTGCTCCAGACCGGCGCAGATGGCGTAGCTGCCGCCGCCGGGATTGCTGCGGTAGAAGGCGTCGAAGACGACGGTCACGTTCTGTTCCTGCTCTTTAAAATATCCCTGCATCATCGTAAGCTCATAGAGATCCGTCAGCAGGGTAAGATTGCGGTCTGCCATATGGATGATCCTCCTGTATCGTACATTTACGGATAGTATAGCACATATTTTCGGGGAATCAATTATTAATTGCGGAAATATAGGATGTGGATTTTATATTTTGTTTATAAACACAATAAAAATTTTATATTTGTATTGATTTTTTCATGATTTAATTTATAATTAGTATTATCAGAATCATTTTATCCTGGGAGAGAATTCTGGTCATCTGAGGGGATCGTGGATTTTCTGGTTACTGGGGCGGAAGCAATTGTATGGGTATGAAAAGGCGGTCGATCGATATGAAGCCGGCGGGGATAAGGAAAAGGCTGGCCGTTATCATGGCGGCGGTATTGCTGCCGTTTTTGGCGTGCGATGGGATACCGGCGGCAGAAGCGGCGGAGCATGACGCTATGGTAAGCGGTTCCGGCGATGCGTTTGTGCGCTTTGAAAGCGGGGAGGCGCAGATTTTCGCGAATGCGGTCGAGGCGAAGGCGTTTCTGGAGGAGTATCTTCTGCAGTACCGGATGCTCGATATCCGTTCGAACCGGTACTGGATCGTCCATTATAGCGACTGTGTGACGCTGCCGTTCCCGAAAGACGGCGGGTATGACCGCGACGGCCTGACGGAGGGGATCCTGGAGCGCTTCGGCAGCCTGAAGGGCAGCACGCGTCTGGAGAAGATCCGGGATATGTGCAGGAGGATTAACGGGAAAATGGAGTACGATACGGAGCTGGCCGATATTACCATGACGCAGGCTCTGGAGACCGGCCGGGGCGTATGCTGGCACTATGTGAAGATCGGCGCCGCCCTGCTGCAGGAGAGCGGAGTTCCCGCGACGGTGGCGCACGGGCTCCTGGACGGAGACAGCCATGTCTGGCTGCAGTGCCGGCTGGAGGACGGGACCATCATAAATGTAGATCCTGAGGAAGGGATTCTGGATACGGAACATATGAAGCATCTGACGCCTGCGGAGTATATTCCGCGGTGAGAATCTGAATATACAGAGAAAGAGATCACACGCCCACGAGGCCGGTAACGGCCGAACGCGGGCGTGTTGTCTGTCCGGATATGATTCTAGTGGCGGGTCCGCCATGCTGCCAGCAGTCCGGCTGCCAGGCAGAGTGCGGAGACGCCGATCAGGAGCCAGGTCTCGGAAGAGACGGAGCCTGCACCGTCCGCGTCCGCCGGTCCGGTGATCCGGTCCGCGCCGGGATTCTGCCGCTGTCCCCTCAGGAAGCCGCCGTCCTGTCCAGGCTGCCAGGTGTCGCTGCCCTGACCAGGCTGCCAGGCGCCGATGTCCCGGTCGGCTTGTGAGACGCTGCTGTCCTGGTCGGACTGCAGGGGGTCATTGCCCTGACCGGGCAGCGGTACACTGCTGTCTTGACCGGACTGTTGGTCGTCACTGCTTTGGGAGGACTGCAGGGCATCATTATTCTGGTCAGATTGCGAGGGGGCGCCGCCCGGTGCCTGCGGCAGAGATTCGCCGTCCGGCAGCTGGGGCCGCTGCCCGTTTGGCTGCTGCGGCGATTCCCCGTCTGGCGCCTGTTGCGGCTGCGGCAGTTCTCCGCCGTCCTGCGTTGTTTCGTCGTTTAAGCGGCCGCGCCTTCCGGCTCCGGGCATTCCGCCGGTGGTGCCGTCATAGGTTTTGCCGGTCATACCGCCGCCCATGCCGCCGGTCATACCGCCACCCATACGGCCGAACCGTCCGCCCATTCCGAAGCCGCCGGCGGAGGAGTTGTCGACTACAACCTCCGTTTCCGTGCCGTCGATGACGACGGTGCAGGTTTCACCCATACGAAGCCGGGGCGTGCTCAGGATCAGGGAGGTGAAGCTGCAGGGAACGGTATCGGAGAGAAGCGTTTCGCCGGACTCGTTTATCAGAGCCACCGAGGCATTCTCCGCCGTGGCGGAGACGGTCTGCATGATGAAGCACTGCTCCGACGAGGAATCGAATCCCTCCGCCATCCCGCTGCCGCCGGCCGCGATGACGGTGCCGCCGCTGATCTCACAGACGCCGCCGCTCTCCGTACCGCAGTCCAGGGCGCAGTTGGAGCCGTTGCCGTTCATACTGATGAATATATTCCCGCCGGTCACGTAGATGCTTCCGTTGGAGTCCAGACCGTCCGCGTCGCGGCCAGTGGGATTCACGATGCGGATATTGCCGCCGGCGATGGTGATGGACGAGGTACCGTAGCCGTTGGCGTTGATGCCGTCGTCGGTCGGCGTGATGTCGAGATCGCCGCCGCAGATCGTGATATCGATGGCCTCGATCCCCTCATAACAGGAGGGAATCGCGATGCTGCCGGATTCCATATAGAAGTAGCCGGTATTCTCGTCATTGGATACAGTGACGCCGTCATCGCCGGCATGGACCGTCAGATCCGCGTTGGCGATCCGCACGCTGTCGTTGGCGTGAAGCCCGTCCTGGGGAGCCGTGACCGAGATGTGCCCGCCGGTGATCACCAGGTCGTCGTTGCAGACGATGGCATGCTGATATCCGGTCGTCACTGTAAGAGAGCCGGTTCCGTTGATCGTCAGGTCATCCCGGGAGTAGATTGCGCCGTCGACGCCGCCCGTGGCGTCATCCTGGCTGTTACCGCCTGAGACGCTGTTCTGGCCGTTTCCGCCGTTGGCTGTGTTTCGGCCGAAGCCGCCTTCGGAGGCGCCGTCTGCCGGATCGGCCTGTGCAGAAGCGGCAGTGTCCGCACCGTCAGAATCGGTCCAGCCCGCGAGTTCATTTTCCGTTCCGTCCGCCAGAGTCAGGAACACCTTTTCCGCCTGCTCCACCAGGAGCGCGGCTCCGTCTTCGTTCCGAACCGAAGCGCCGTCCAGAAGGAGCCGGATCTTATCGTCCTTATCCGCGTCGACGACCAGTCCGCCATGATCCAGCTGCCCGGTGACGATATATCGTCCCGCGTACACGATCCTTACGCTGCCGTCATAGAAATATGCTCCGTTGCCCCGGATCTCGGCTCCGTCTCCGGTCAGTGTGATCTGCGTGGCGTCGCCGTCGCCGCCGGCCCAGTCCGCGTCCAGATCGTTGGCGGTAAACTGGCCGTCTCCGGCGTCCTCGTCCGCCATGACTGTGAGACCGAGCCGGCGTCCGTTCATGAATAGGGCGGTCAGAAGGAGAGTAAAGACCGCCGCAAGGATGCAGATCCGGTCAATGTGTTTGCTTGCTGCCATAATCGGTCACCCCATATAGTCTCCGTTGTAGCTGACCAGAACGGCGCTGTTGACGCCGGGCATTGCGGCCAGCGCGTTGATGAAATCCGTATTGTCGTCCTTCAGACGGACTTCCAGATTCAGCTCTACCATACCCTTCTGGGCTGTCTTGCTCTTGACGGTCAGATGGCTTACATTCTGCTCCAGATAGGCTCTGGCCGTCGTCTCGTACTCATGGCCCGCGCACTGCAGGACCAGGATGTAGGGATTGACATGCGATTTGCGGTTGACGAAGATCAGCAGGATCACGCCGATGAGTACGCTGCCGATGACGGCCAGGGGGATCATCCCTGCCGCCAGCACGATTCCGGCGGCGATGGACCAGAAGAGGAACGCGATATCAAGCGGTTCCTTGATCGCCGTGCGGAAGCGGACGATGGAGAGGGCGCCGACCATACCTAAGGACAGGACTACATTGCTGGTGACCGCCAGGATGACCAGCGTGGTGATCATGGTCAGGGCCAGCAGGGTAACGCCGAAGCTGGAGGAGTACATGACTCCCTGATAGGTTTTTTTGTACACGAGCAGAATGAACAGGCCCAGTCCGAAGGCCAGGATCAGTGCCAGCGCCATATCGAGGACGCTGATGGAGGTTACGTTCTCCAGAAAACTGGATTTGAAAATATCGCTGAATGTCATGGTAAAGATATCCTTTCTTAAATGATTTTATATGTGCCGGCCGGAAATGTATTTCTATCCGTAGATCCTGCACTGGGCGTATTTGGAAAATGCCGCTGAGCGGCGGCCGGTCAGTCTGACGGCGTCCCGGATAATGTCCGGCAGGAAGCCGTCCCATTTGACCTCCAGGATGATCGGCGCGTCGCCGGCCGGAATCGTCACGCAGCCGGGATTCAGGAAATCCGTGCAGGCGAGGCCGGTGCGGATATTGTAATCCAGGGTGACGCGGACGTTGCCGGGACCGTAGACGAAGGGTTCCCGCGTGTAATCCACGATGGTTTTGGGCCGCAGGCCGCCGCCCCGCATCCTGGCGTAGAGCTCAAGCAGCAGGGCGTCGCCGCAGCCGGCCATCCAGCCGATGTCACCGTCTGCGATGGCCTGCGCCTGCGCCGCGGTGAGGGCTGTCGTCTGCTTATTTCCAAGACCTGCCAGTTTGCTCTTCTTTTCCAGGTGTATTACGGACGTGTCCTGATTATAATATCGGATGCGGAATTTCTCGCGCCGGCTTACGCCGTCGAGCTTTTCCCGCAGCGCCGTATCGGACAGATCGTCGAAATACAGGCTTCGGATCTGATACCGTCCGTTTCTCGTGTGTGCGTCCGGAACTGCGACCGCCCGAAGGCGCTGACGCAGCGCGATCATGTCGGAATAGTTGATCTCGTGCTTCCATTCATGCCGGTAATCCATGGGAACCTCCTTCTGTCATTGATCGGATACCGCGCAGGCGGGAAAAAGGTGGCGGCGCGGATCCTGCAGATCAGGCCAGGCCGGTTGCCTGCGGCGGTGATGTTGTCATTGTATAAGGTGTTCTTGAACAAAAATAGAAAAATCTGTGAAAAAAATGTGAAATCGAAAATATTTAGCACTCACCTCTTGACAGTGCTAACAATATGTGTTATATTACACCTAGAACAAAGGAAGAGACCTTTGTCGGAAAGTAAAAAACACATTTTCATAGAAAAGGAGCGATGAGTTATGTTGATGCCTAGTATTTTTGGAGAGAGATTGTTTGACGACTGGATGGACGGGTTCCCCTTCCGCGACACGATGCCGGAGGTGCGTATGAACCAGCTGATGAAGACCGACATCCGCGAGCATGAGGGCGGTTATGAGCTGGATATCGATATGCCGGGCTTTAAGAAGGAAGACCTGAAGGCGGAGCTGAAGGACGGCTACCTGACCATCGAGGGCCACACCAGCCATAACGACGACGAGAAGGACAAGAACGGCAAGTATATTCGCCGCGAGCGTTTCTCCGGTTCCTGCAAGAGAACCTTCTATGTAGGCGAGGATATCACCGAGGAGGACATCAGGGCAAAGTTCACGGACGGAATCCTTACGCTGTCTATCCCGAAGAAGCAGCCGCAGCCGAAGGTCGAGCAGAAGAAGTACATCTCCATCGAGGGATGACCGAAGAAGACGGAAGCAGAGACAGGCATTAGCCAGAATGAAGAACAGCCGGAAGAGCCGGCGCCGGAAACGGCGGGCTCTTTCGGCTGTATTCAGTTCATTCACCTTATCTTCGATCGTTCCGGTCAAAGGAACGTTTCAGAACGATATAGACAGATTATATAGGGTGGAGAACAACAAAAGTACAACAAAAGACAAGCAAATTTTTCCATTTCGCCCCTTTACTTGAAGCCGGATTATGGTATACTATAAACAGGCTGTCCGTGACATCCTGCAGTGTTTTGGTGCCGTGGAATCGATCCGGTTGTCTTTCGGCATCCGCGGCGCTTCATGCAGGATGGAAGCGAAGACCGTGCGGGATGCGCGTCTTATGCAGGGATGTATGTTCCCGCAGGGCTTTTCCGTATGAACGACAGACGGACGGCGAGAACAGGACTAACACTTAATAGGAGGAATGCACGATGGCAAACAAATGGGTGTATTTGTTTAGCGAAGGCAACGCCAACATGAGAAATCTGCTTGGCGGCAAGGGCGCGAACCTGGCTGAGATGACGAATTTGGGCCTGCCGGTTCCCCAGGGCTTCACGATCACGACGGAAGCCTGCACACAGTACTATGAGGACGGCCGTCAGATCAACGACGAGATCATGGGCCAGATCATGGAGTATATCGGCAAGATGGAGGAGATCACCGGCAAGAAGTTCGGCGACAAGGAGAATCCCCTTCTGGTATCCGTTCGTTCCGGCGCGAGAGCTTCCATGCCCGGTATGATGGACACGATCCTGAACCTGGGTCTTAATGAGGACGTGGTCGAGGTACTGGCCAGGAAGTCCGGCAATCCCCGCTGGGCCTGGGACTGCTACCGCAGATTCATCCAGATGTTCTCCGACGTGGTTATGGAGGTCGGAAAGAAGTATTTCGAAGAGCTGATCGACGAGATGAAGGCGAAGAAGGGCGTGAAGCAGGATGTGGAGCTGACCGCCGAGGATCT
>CANQME010000112.1 GCA_947624815.1 uncultured Lachnospiraceae bacterium
TGCTGCGGTAACGGGTCTGTTCAGCGGTTTAATACGTTGAATTTCTAATAATTTCACGTCCAAAACGTTGACGCAAAAGAAAAATTGTAGTATGATACATTCTGGTTCTTTTTCTGAAATCATCCGATCGGGAGGGAACCAAACATAACGAAAGAAATGAGGAGATGGATTATGAGAAAGTCAAGCAAACTGATCGCTTCTGTTCTGGCGGGAGCTATGGTTCTTTCTCTGGCAGCCTGCGGAGGCAGCGGAGCCGGAGAGACGACGGCTGCGACGACTGCCGCTGAGACGACTGCCGCCGAGACCACGGTAGCAGAGACGACGGCTGCGGAGACGACCGCAGCAGAGGAGACGACTGTGGCAGAGGCGACAGGAGACACCTATGTGGTAGGCATCTGCCAGCTGATGCAGCACGACGCGCTGGACGCCGCGACCCAGGGCTTCAAGGACGCCCTGACGGAGGCTCTCGGCGACGCCGTCACCTTTGACGAGCAGAACGCGCAGGGCGATTCCAATACCTGCGCCACCATTATCAACAGCTTCGTGTCCAACGGCGTGGACCTGATCATGGCCAACGCGACGCCGGCCCTTCAGGCGGCTCAGGCAGGCACCAATGAGATCCCGATCCTGGGCACCTCCGTTACCGAGTACGGCGTAGCTCTGGGCATCGAGGACTTCGACGGAACCGTAGGCGGGAACATTTCCGGTACCTCCGACCTGGCTCCGCTGGATGAGCAGGCGGCCATGCTGCACGACCTGTTCCCGGATGCGAAGAACGTAGGTCTTCTGTACTGCTCTGCCGAGGCGAATTCCCAGTACCAGGTAGACGTGGTCAAGGAAGCCCTGGAGGGCATGGGATATACGTGCGAGTTCTACGCATTTTCGGACTCCAACGATCTGTCCACCGTAGCGACCAACGCGGCCAACAGCTGCGATGTGATCTATGTGCCGACGGACAACACCGTAGCTTCCAATACCGCCATCGTGGACAATATCTGCCGTCCGGCAGGAATCCCGGTGATCGCGGGCGAGGAAGGCATCTGCGCCGGCTGCGGCGTGGCGACCCTGTCCATCAGCTACTATGACCTGGGCGTAGGCACAGGCCGTATGGCGGCGAAGATCCTGACCGGCGAGTCCGATATCGCCGAGATGCCCATCGAGTACGCTCCGCAGTTCACGAAGAAGTACAATCCGACGATCTGCAGCGATCTGGGCATCGAGATCCCCAGCGACTATGTCGCGATCGAGCAGTAAATATAGCGTGAACCGGTGAGACCACAGCAGGGCGGAACAGAGGCTTCCGCCCGCTGTGGTTCTATGGATTTTAACGAATGAGGTAACTGTATGCTGGAAATGTTCACAATCGCTGAACTGACGAAACTATTCAATGCCCTTCCCGGCGCCGTTGCGCAGGGACTGATCTGGGGCATCATGGCGATCGGCGTTTACATCACCTACCGGGTGCTGGACATCGCGGATCTGACGGTGGACGGCTCTCTGGGAACCGGCGGCGCCGTCTGCATCATGCTGATGCTGACCGGCCATAACGTCTGGGTGTCCATGCTCGGAGCGCTCCTTGCGGGAATGCTGGCCGGCATGGTAACGGGTATCCTGCACACATTCATGGGAATTCCGGCGATCCTGTCCGGTATCCTGACACAACTTGGTTTATATTCGGTGAATCTGAAAATTATGGGCAAGGCCAACCAGGCCATCAACGTGGACAAATTTAACCTGCTGGTGTCCCTGCGTTTTATCCGGGGCGTGCCCGTTTATAAAAATACGATCCTTCTGGTCGCGGTCATCGTCGTGATCCTGATCGCGATTCTGTACTGGTTCTTCGGTACGGAGCTGGGGTGCTCCCTGCGGGCCACCGGCTGCAACGACCGGATGGCCAGGGCCCAGGGCATCAACACCGGGTTCAACCGGGTGCTGGGCCTGATGCTTTCCAACGGACTTGTGGCGTTCTCCGGAGCGCTTCTGTCCCAGTACCAGGGCTTTGCGGACGTGAACATGGGCCGCGGCGCCATTGTCATCGGCCTGGCGGCGGTGATTATCGGCGAGGCGCTTTTCGGCAAGATCTTCCATAATTTCGCCCTGAAGCTGGTCAGTGTGGCGCTGGGCTCCATCGTGTATTATCTGGTCTACCAGGCGGTCATCTGGCGGGGCATCGACACGGATCTTCTGAAGATCCTGTCCGCGGTCGTCGTGGCCATATTCCTGGCGATCCCCTACTGGAAGAGCCGGTATTTCACGAAGCCTTCGAAGAAGGGAGGAAATAAGTGATGTTAGAGATCAGAGGGATTTCCAAAACCTTCAACGTAGGCACCGTTAATGAGAAGCAGGCGCTCAATGAACTGAGCCTTACCTTAAATGACGGCGATTTCTGCACCATTATCGGCGGCAACGGAGCCGGCAAATCCACGATGCTCAACGCCATCGCCGGCGTCTGGCCGGTCGACGAGGGGCAGATCCTGATCGACGGTCAGGACGTGACGAAGCTGCCGGAGCACAAGCGCGCCAAATTCCTGGGCCGCGTGTTCCAGGATCCGATGAACGGCACGGCGGCCACCATGGGGATCGAGGAGAACCTGGCCCTGGCCCTGCGCCGCGGCGCCAGACGGACATTGCGAGCGGGCATCCGCAGCCAGGAGCGGAAGCTGTACCGGGACCTGCTGTCCAAGCTGGGACTGGGACTGGAGACGCGTCTGACCTCCAAGGTGGGGCTTCTGTCCGGCGGACAGAGGCAGGCGCTGACCCTTCTGATGGCGACGCTGGAGCGGCCGAAGCTTCTGCTTCTGGACGAGCATACGGCGGCGCTGGATCCGAAGACGGCCAGGAAGGTCCTGGAGCTGACCCAGGAATTCGTGGAGGAGCAGCATCTGACGGCCCTGATGGTGACCCACAACATGAAGGACGCCATCGCCATGGGCAACCGCCTGATCATGATGCACGAGGGACGGATCATCTACGACGTGTCCGGCGAAGAGAAGAAGAAGCTGACGGTAGAGGATCTGCTGAAGAAATTCGGCGAGGTCAGCGGCGGAGAATTCGCCAACGACCGGATGATGCTGACGAACTGACGGGATGGTGGACGGCAGATCGTTCAGGCGTTGGGCTGAGACATGTCACGAGCGACGGGCTGAGACAGACGGCAGAGGGCACAGGCGGTTGGCTGATATGGACGGCAGATTGATATAGCCGGTTGGTTGACGTGGACGATTGATTGGCTTAGACGGCAGCTCGTTTTGGGCGTCTCCTGTGGGGAGGCGCTCTTTCTTTTCGTAAGAAAATCGTTCGAATTTTTTCGCAAATGTTCGGAATTTTCACCATTTCTTTCGAAGATTTTATTCTTTCTTTCGAAGACTTCATGATTTCGTTCAAAATCGTTATGGAACCGTACGAAAGCATAAGGGAACGGTAAGGTCTTCCGGCTCTTTTTCTGCTATACTGGTATCATCAGAAAGACAGAAGGGAGCGGATGGACAGATGCTTAGAATGATAAAGGCAATCATCGGAACAGCGATGGCAGTCGCGCTCTGCTCCGGGTTCGTGGTGGCCGGACAGGGATATAAGATGTATCAGGAAGCGGTCGGCGCGGTGAGCCTGACCGAGAAGGTGGAAGACATCCGCGCCAAAGAGAATTATACGGAATACGAAGAGCTGCCGGAGGATTACATCGACGCGGTGGTCGCGGTCGAGGATCAGCGGTTCTTCCGCCACGGAGGCGTGGACCTGCTGGCGGTCTGCCGGGCGCTGCTCAATGATCTGAAGGCCGGATCCTTCGTGGAAGGCGGCAGCACGATCACCCAGCAGCTGGCCAAGAACCTGTATTTCAGCCAGGACAAGGAGCTGACGAGGAAGGCCGCCGAGGTCTTCATGGCTCTGGCCCTGGAGCAGGAATACAGTAAGGAAGATATTTTCGAGCTGTATGTGAACAGCATCTACTTCGGAGACGGATACTACGACGTGGGTTCGGCCTGCGAAGGGTATTTCGGCAAGGAGACGGAGGAGATGACCCAGTACGAGAGTACGCTGCTGGCCGGGATCCCCAATGCGCCTTCGAAGTACGCGCCGACGAAGAATCCGGATCTGGCGGCCAGAAGGCAGCTTCAGGTGGTCCGCCGGATGACGGCCTGCGGATACTTCTCCGCGGAAGAAGCCGAGACGGTGGCGGAGGACGTAGCGGAGACGCTGGCGTCTCTGGCGTTGAACTAGACGGGGCATACTGGCGCCGGCGTCTCTGGCGTTGAACTAGACGGGGCGCGTTGGCGCCGGCGTCGCTGGCGCTGAGCTAAACGGGGCGCGTTGGCGCCGGCGTCTCTGGCGTTGAACTGGACGGGACGCGCTGGCAACCGGGGCCAACCGGATGAAGACAGGCAGACGGAGCGCCGGGGCCGGCGCGTCGGATCAAAATTGACATCACTGACATTTGATAGTATATACCTCCTCAGAAGCAGGCAACGGTTGATCGGACCGCGGCCTGCTTTTACGATAGCAGAAACCGGCCGTTTGGCCGGTGGGGATCCGTTTCAGGGGATTTTGTCTGCAGGGGCATGGGGAGGAATCCCCGTAAATTTCCAGATAGAAATCAGCGGGGGCGTATTGACAGCGTAGTCGGATTGTGATATGCTTATCTCACGAACAGAACACATGTTCGATTACAGAGACGGAGGTGAGTGGAAGAATGGACCGGGTGATCTTTCATGTGGATGTGAATTCCGCTTTCCTGTCGTGGGAAGCCGTATACCGTCTGTATCATCTGGGCGGCACCGTGGATCTGCGGGAGATCCCCAGCGCGGTGGGCGGCGACCAGGAGCGGCGTCACGGCATTATCCTGGCCAAGTCGATTCCGGCGAAGAAGTACCGTGTCCAGACGGGGGAGCCGATCGTGGACGCGAAGCGGAAGTGCCCGGAGCTGGTGCTGGTGCCGCCGAACTATAACCTTTACCGGAAGTCCTCCGAAGCGATGGTGAAGATCCTGAAGCGGTATACGGACCGGATCGAGCGCTTCAGCATCGACGAGGCGTTTCTGGATATGACATACTGCCTGGGGGAGAGGGATCCGGTGGAGACGGCCCACGAGATCCGGCGGACGATTGCCGGCGAGCTGGGCTTCACCGTGAACGTAGGCGTGTCGGAGAACAAGCTGCTGGCGAAGATGGCTTCGGATTTCCGGAAGCCGGACCGGGTGCACACCCTGTGGCGGGAGGAGATCCCGTCGAAGATGTGGCCGCTGCCGGTGGGAGATCTGTATTTCGTCGGACGCGCCTCGGAGCGGAAGCTGACGGCTCTGGGGATCCGTACCATCGGCGAGCTGGCGGCCATGCCGCCGGAGATCCTGTACGGACATATGAAGTCCCACGGGAGCCTGCTCTACCGGTACGCTAACGGTTGGGACGACAGCGAGGTGGAGACGCAGCCGCCGCCGAACAAGGGCTACGGGAATTCCCTGACCACGCCGCGGGACGTGACGGACGCGGAGACGGCGAAGATGTATCTTCTGTCGCTGGCGGAGACCGTTTCCGCCAGACTGCGGGCGGATAACGCCAGGATCCGCGTGGTGGCCGTCAGTATCCGTGACCGTGATCTCCGGTTCTACAACCATCAGACGCAGCTTCAGGCTCCTACGGATCTGACGGCGGAGATCTATCAGGCCGCCGTCAGGTGCTTCGACGAGCTGTGGGATCACTCGCCGATCCGTCATCTCGGCATCCATACCAGCCGGGTGGCGACGAATGAAGGACGGCAGTTGGGAATGTTCGATACGGTAGATTATGACAAGCAGCGGCGGGCGGAAGCCGCCGTGGACGCCCTGCGCCATAAGTACGGGACCGACTGCGTGAAGCGCGCCTGCTTCCTGGAGTCGCCCGGTGAGGACGACGCCATGTTCATCGACCATATGGGAGGCGGGATCAGCAGGGAGAAACGCAGCGTGGACTATTCGAAGGAGACGGTGCTGTAGGAACGGCTCCGCCAGATGAGGAGTCCGCGCAGAGAGAGGAAGTGGGGATATGGCAGGATTTTTCGCGGCGTCGGCAGACATGATGCCGCACCAGGACGGCAGCGAGGTCCACGGCCGGATGTATCACATCGCCTGCAAAGCCTGGTTCACCGCAGGAGGCGTCCCCATGCCGCTCAGCTTCAAGTTCGAAGGCGACGACGGCGAGCTGCAGTATATCAGCCATCTGAAGGTCAATTACGCCGAGGACCGCTGTTACTCCGGCATTGCCAGCAAGGAATACGGC
The DNA here is from genome assembly GCA_947624815.1 of uncultured Lachnospiraceae bacterium. GTDB lineage: Bacteria > Bacillota > Clostridia > Lachnospirales > Lachnospiraceae > UBA3402. The sequence continues at coordinate 6,249 of CANQME010000112.1, forward strand.
TGCGAGGCGTGCATCGGAGGGATCCTGCGGGAATTCAAGCTGCTGTTCTATATGGAAGCGTGCAAATGGGTGATGGTGATCTAGCGGGATAGATCATCTGAACCGGAGAAATTGATAAACGTAAAATCGAAAATCGAAAAATCAAAGAAAAGGCTTGCAAAAATCGCGTATATCCCTTATAATGGTTTCCGTTGGAGATGTAGCTCAGCTGGGAGAGCATCTGCTTGACGTGTAGAGGGTCGCAGGTTCGAGTCCTGTCGTCTCCATCCGCTGTGAGGTATACGAATTCGGAATGTTCGTATACCTCTTTTTTTGCCAAGTGGTCACAGCGGCAGCATTTCCGCGTGCCGTTCGTGATATACGGTATAATACCGGAAGCCGCATTCGCGAAGGAGGTCCGCCGTGCGGGCGAATTCGCATCCTACGTAATCCGGCGTGTGGGCGTCGGAGCCCATGGTCAGCAGCTCGCCGCCCAGCTCCCGGTAGCGGCGCAGGATGTCCTCGCAGGGGTTCGGATGGCCCAGCCGGTAACGGAACCCGCTGGTATTGCATTCCAGGGCCTTGCCCTTCTGGATCAGAGTCCGCAGAAGCTGGTCGATGAGATCCATATAGTCGGCGGCCCGGTAGTTGGCGTTTCTGGTCGGGCAGTAGCGCACGATGTAGTCCAGATGGCCGAAGCTGTCGTAGCAGTCCAGAGCCTGAACGACCTCCAGGGAGGACTCGAAGAAGCGCCGCAGGGTCTCCTGCTCCGTGCGGCCCTCATAGAAGGACGGATAATAAGGATCCAAACCGTCGATGAAATGATTGGAGCCGATGATGTAGTCGAAAGCCCAGGTCTTCACCAGTTCATTCAGATAACCGGCGATATGCCGCTGCAGCCCCAGTTCCACGCCGATCTCGATGCGGATCCGGTCCCGGTACCGGTCCCTCAGCTGTGCCATGGCAGACAGATACGCAGGAATATCCAGCGTGAAATCGATCTCGGAGACGACGTCGTAGTCATGATGGTCGGTGATGCAGATCCGCTCCATGCCGAGGGCAATGGCGCGCTCGACCTGCTGGTCGGGAGGCGTTTTGCTGTCGCCGGAGAAGGAAGTATGAAGGTGAAAGTCGCAAAGCATGGTCGGGGAGCTCCTTTCCTGATAGCCGCCGCACGCAGGCGCCGGGCGGCATCTGTTTACAGGAAGAGTTTACCACGAACCCGCCGGCTTGTACACACCTTTTCGAAGTACCGAGCATTCTTCTCCGCTCATTTTGTCTTTATTTCATTATCATCATTTATGGTGCTTGACATTTTAAATAATCCGGCATATACTAATTACATAATTACTAATCGTACAATTAGTAATTTGCGGATTAGCAATTTTCACGCTTGTCAGCAGGAGGCATATTCTTATGTTTGTCGGACGCAGCAGAGAACTACAGAAGCTGGAAGAGGCATACCGAAAAGAATCCTTTGAATTCGCCGTTTTTTACGGGCGCCGCCGAATTGGGAAGACAACTCTGATCCAGGAATTTCTTAAGGATAAATCAGCCGTCTATTATATGGCGGTGGAGGGAACCGCCCAGGATAATCTGGCCGGTTTATCGAAAGCGGTGATGGCCCCGGCCGCTATGCTTACAGAGACACCGGCCGGCGAGAATCCTTCCAGTTCTGCGCCGCATCCGCTTCCGGGTGCGCCGGCCCCGGTGTTTCGTGATTTCGCAGCGCTGCTCGACTATATCGACCGGCTCTGCGATACCCGGAGAATCATACTGGCCATCGACGAATATCCATACCTGGCCGCCTCGTACCCGGCCATTTCCTCCATGCTCCAGAGCCATATTGACCAGTGCTGGAAGGACAGCAAGCTGTTTCTGATCCTCTGCGGCTCTTCCATGAGCTTTATGGAGAATCAGGTTCTGGGCTACAAGAGCCCTCTTTACGGCAGGCGGACATCGCAGTTTAAGCTGCGGCCGTTCACGTATTTTGAGTCAAAAGCCATGCTTCCCGGGTTTTCCGGCGAGGAGCAGGCCATTCTCTATGGAATAACCGGCGGAGTGCCGGAATACCTCTCGCGGATCGATACCGGTCTGTCTGTAGACGATAATATCGTCCGGCTGTTCTTCGACGAGAGCGGCCGTCTCTTTGAGGAGCCGTCCAACCTTCTGAAGCAGGAGCTGAGAGAACCCGCCACTTATCAGTCCATTATCACCGCCATCGCCGGCGGCGCCAGCCGGCTGAATGAGATCGCCACCAGAACCGGTCTGGAGACCAGCGGCTGCAGCAGCCAGCTGAATTCCCTGATCTCCATTGGTATCGTCCGCAAGGAGACGCCGTTTACAGAAGGTGCAGGCAGCCGCAGAACTCTGTACCGGCTGGCCGACAATATGTTTCTGTTCTGGTACCGCTTTGTGCGGCCCAATCTGAGCATCATCGCCAGCGGTATGGGAGAAGCCCTTTACTATATGGCGGTGAAACCGCAGCTTAATGATTTTATGGGAAGCATCTTCGAGGAAATATGCCGGCAATACCTGTTTCTGCCGGAGGTTCACGCGGCGCTCCCCTTCTTCTTCGGCGACGTAGGCCGGTGGTGGGGGCCGAACCCCGTAAAGAAATGTCAGGAAGAGATCGATCTGATGGCTGTACAGAATCATTCCGCGTGGTTCGGCGAGTGCAAATGGCGCAGCGGACAGGTCGGGACGGATACAGTAGAAACGCTTCTGGAGCGGGGCGAACTGTTCTCTTATCCGGATAAATGGTACGCTGTTTTTTCCAGGTCCGGGTTCCAGGACGCCGTGTATGAGCATTACGGCAGCGATCCCCGCATACGCCTGATCTCTTTTGAGGAAATAGATTTGGAGAAATAGATTCCAAAACCCCTTGTCATTCCATAGCAGCCTATGATATGATTAGCTCGTATGCGCAGGACAAAGCGCCGACTGTCCGTGGATCCATACAGGCGGAAGCCGGGAGGAAATTATGACGATCAGAGACGTTTCTAATATATTCGGTTTCATAGGCGGACTGGGAATGTTCCTCTATGGGATGCATCAGATGGCCGACGGCATGCAGCAGACAGCCGGCGGCAAGATGAAGCAGCTTCTGGGGATGCTGACCAGCAACCGTCTGATGAGCGTGATCCTTGGAACCGCCATTACCATCATCATTCAGAGCAGCGGCGCCACCACCGTCATGGTGGTCGGCTTCGTGGGGGCAGGCGTGATGAATCTGAGCCAGGCTATCGGCATCATCATGGGCGCCAATATCGGCACCACGATCACCGGCTGGGTGGTCTCCTTAAGCCAGCTTGGCACCGCCATGGCGGTGCTCAAACCGGTCTTTTACGCGCCTCTGATGGTCGGGATCGGCGCGCTTCTGATCCTGTTTCTGAAGAAGCAGAAGGATCATATCGCGGGAGAGATCCTGGTGGGGCTCGGTCTTCTGTTCCTGGGCCTCGATATGATGTCCTCGTCTATTTCCGTCTATTCGGACGCGCCGATCTTCGGCAAGGCGTTCACGCTTCTGGGAGGCAATCCGCTCCTCGGCATCCTGATCGGAATTCTGGTGACTCTGATCCTGCAGAGTTCTTCCGCATCCGTCGGTATCCTTCAGACCCTGGCGATCAGCGGCGTCGTGACGGCGCCTGCGGCGGTCTACATCTGCCTGGGTGAGAATATCGGCGCCTGTTCCACGGCCATGCTCTCCGCTCTGGGCGGTTCCCGCGACGCCAAACGGGCGTCCATTATGAACCTGATCTTCAATCTGGTCGGCGCTGCGCTCTGTGTGGCGTTTGCATTTCTTTTCTTCACAATGAACCCGCGGATCGCCATGTGGAAGGTGACGGCGGTGCAGATTTCCATTTTCCATACCACGTACAATATCCTTAAGACCGTCGTGCAGTATCCGTTCGCGGATCAGATCGTGAAGCTGTCCGGGCTTCTGGTGAAGGAAAAGCCGGAGGAGAAGGAAGAGGAGCAGGAGGACGACGAGGCGGCCGTTACGCTCAAGCATCTGGACGAGAGGATCTTCCGCTCGCCCGCGTTCGCCATCGAGACGGCGTCCCTGGAGATCCAGCATATGGGCATCACGGCCCTTGGAAATGTAAAGCGCAGCATCGACGCCCTTCTGACCGGGAACCTGCACGAGGTGGAGGATGTGTATAAGGTCGAGAAGACCATTGATCATATGGAAAAGATGCTGACCGAATACATGATCCGTATCGAGAATCTGTCCCTGACCGAGCACCAGAAGGTGGTGGTGAACAACCTGTTCTACAGCGTCAGCGATATTGAGCGCGTAGGCGACCACGCAGAGAACCTGGCGGAGCTGGCCAAGTATCTGGTGGATCACGACCTGAATGTGTCCGAGACCGGGATCGAGGATCTGGAGGAGATCAGCAAGGTGGTGTTCAAGTCCTTCGAATACGCCATCGAGGCCCGGAAGACCGGCAATATGGACGCGGTCCGCAAGGTGAGCCAGTATGAGGACGAGGTGGACAACCTGGAGGAGGAGCTGCGCGAGAAGCATATCGAACGGCTGTCCCGCGGCGAGTGCGTGCCGTCGGCCGGCATCGTGTTCCTGGACATCCTGACGAACCTGGAGCGTATCTCCGATCACGCGTACAACCTGGCCGGATATGTGAAAAACGAGATGTAGAAGAGTGGCATAGGCAGAATCACGGACACTTTGTGAAAAAATGCACAAAGTATCGCCGCCATTGTACACAGAATATAAAAACCCGCTGATTTTCCAGAAAGGACTTGCTATTTCTGGCAAAATCAAGTAGAATAAGAATCGGGTTGATTATATTTTCACAATCAAATCATCTATATTTAGGAGGAATGAAATCATGGCAGTAAAAGTTGCGATCAATGGTTTTGGACGTATCGGACGTCTGGCATTCCGTCAGATGTTCGGAGCAGAGGGCTACGAGATCGTCGCGATCAACGATCTGACCGATCCCAAGATGCTGGCTCATCTGTTAAAGTATGACACCGCTCAGGGCGGATACGCAGGCCACATCGGCGAGGGAAAGCACACTGTGGAAGCCGGCGAGGACAACATCGTCGTTGACGGCAAGAAGATCACCATCTACAAAGAGGCTGACGCTTCCAAGCTTCCGTGGGGCGAGCTGGGTGTAGACGTGGTTCTGGAGTGCACCGGCTTCTATACGAAGAAAGCCAAAGCGCAGGCTCATATCGATGCAGGCGCCAAGAAGGTCGTTATCTCCGCTCCGGCTGGCAATGATCTGCCGACTATCGTATACAGCGTGAACGAGAACACCCTGACCAAGGATGACACCATCATTTCCGCTGCTTCCTGCACCACCAACTGCCTGGCTCCGATGGCTAAGGCCCTGAACGACTATGCACCGATCCAGTCCGGTATCATGAGCACGATCCATGCTTACACCGGCGACCAGATGATCCTGGACGGCCCGCACAGGAA
>CANQME010000113.1 GCA_947624815.1 uncultured Lachnospiraceae bacterium
GCCGGCGCCGGCGTCAACAACATTCCGCTGGATCGCTGCGCCGAAAACGGCATCGTGGTGTTCAATACCCCCGGCGCCAACGCCAACGGCGTGAAGGAGCTGGTGCTTGCCGGTCTTCTGCTGGCGGCCCGCGACGTGGTGGGCGGCATCGAGTGGTGCAAGGCCAACAGTGAGGACGAGAACATCGCCAAGTCGGTGGAGAAGAGCAAGAAGGCGTTCGCCGGCACCGAGATCCTGGGCAAGAAGCTGGGCGTGATCGGTCTGGGCGCCATCGGCGCGCAGGTGGCCAATTCGGCTGTCGCCCTGGGAATGGAGGTCTACGGCTACGATCCGTTTATCTCTGTCAACGCGGCCTGGGGATTGTCCCGCGCGGTGAAGCATATCACCTCCGTGGATGAGATCTATGCGGAGTGCGATTACATTACCGTGCATGTACCGCTGATGGACGATACGAAGAAGATGATCGGCGCGGACGCCATTGCCAAGATGAAGGACGGCGTCGTGGTGCTGAACTTCGCCAGGGATCTGCTGGTGGACGACGAGGCCATGGCGGCGGCTCTGGAGAGCGGCAAGGTACACCGCTATGTGACCGATTTTCCGAATCCGAAGTCGGTCCATATGAAGAATGTGATCGCGATCCCCCATCTGGGCGCTTCCACCGAGGAGTCGGAGGACAACTGCGCGGTGATGGCGGTGAAGGAGCTGATGGATTATCTGGAGAATGGAAACATTAAGAATTCCGTCAATTACCCCAACTGCGACATGGGCGTCTGCAAGGAGGCAGGCCGTCTGGCGGTGCATCATCTGAACATCCCCAACATGATCGGCCAGGTCACCGGCCTGGTGGCCGCCAGCGGGGTGAATATCTCGGATATGACCAATAAGAGCCGGGATAAATACGCCTACACGCTTCTGGATCTGTCCAGCCCCATCGACGCGGAGACCGTAGAGAAGGTGCGGGCCATCAAGGGCGTGCTGCGGGTGCGCGTGGTGAAATAATAGCAAAACAGCGCCTGTGCGGGCGCTGCAGAGGATGATATCCGAAAAGGAAGCTGCCGTGAGATCAGTTGTCTGGCTGATTCGCGGCAGCTTTTTTGTGCTTTAGGGAGTCCGAGGCAGAGCCGGGGGCTATTCGGATTTCTCCTGCGAAACGCCGGATCCGATTTCAGACGCCGCGTTCTGTCGGTTGTCAGACGCTGTGTCTTGCCGGTTGTCCGTTGTTGCGCCCTGCCGATTGTCCGGTGCTGTGCTTTTACTTGCGGACGGCTGTTTCGTGTGCGGCACATGCGGCGTCTCCGGGCGCTGTCTGCGGTTTCGGAGGAACCGCCTGACGAGGAAGCGCACGATCACTGCGATGGCTGCGATGAATACAGCCCAGACAAGAAGCGTCGGCAGGGACGATACGAACCAGACGAAGAAGTCCACGAACCCATTTCCCACGTTCCTCAGATTGCGGGTGAAGCCCTTCTGGATGCGGGTCATGACGGAATCCGGCTCGGTGGGCGTGAAGACAGCCACCTCGTCGATGCTGATGTAGACGGTGCTGTAATCCACCTGGTTGTCATAGGTGCGCAGCCGAGATTCGAATTTCTCCAGTTCATAGCGGATCTCGCTCAGCCGCTCCTCCAGCGCGATGACCGCGTCCAGGGAATCGGCCTTTTCCAGAAGCTCCCACAGACGGTCCTGCTCGATGGTCAGGGATTTCTTGCGGCTTTCGATATCGGTATACTGAAGCGTCACGTCCTGAACATTCTCGGAACGGTAGGTCACATTGCTCTTCTCGTTCATCTGGCTGAGAAATGCGTCTACCTGGTCGGAAGGCACCCGGGCGGTGACGGAGGCAAAGCGCCTGCCGTTTCCGCCGGAAATGCTTTTACCGGACAGGTCGGACTGTTCGATGTAGCCGCCGCTGTCTTCCACGAACCGGGTGATGCTGTCGAGAAGAGCGTCGAATTCGGTAGTCTCGACGTTCAGGTTCACGGTGCGGATCAGCTTGCGCGCCGTTTTGGCGGATTCGGAGCCGTCAGCCAGCGAGGCGTTTTCGCCTTCGGAGGCTTCGACGGCAGCTCCGCCTGCGGGGGCCGGACTGCCGCCAGTGACGGCCAGGCCGTTGTCGTAGGCGATCTCATCGGCTTCGACACCCCATTTTTCCATAACCGCGGCGGCAGTTTCTGCCACGGTAGCGGCCTGAGGCATGGCGCCTCCTTCGTACCCATAGGAATTGCTGTCCATAGCGGCCGCGGCCGTCGTGGCTACGTAACTGGATGCCGCGGTGCTGCCGCTTCTGCCGCTGCAGGCCGCAGCGGTTGCGACGATCAGCAGGATGATTACGGCGAAGGCCGTGATCGCGCGAAGTGATTTTTTCATAATCTGGTTCCTCCCTTTTCATGTCGTGCCGTGTGCCACCGCGCCAGCCGGTATACGGCTGCCCGCGCTGCACCGGCGTGCCGGTATACGGTTGTCTGTGCAACACCGACTTGCCGGCATATGGCTGTCTGTGCCACGCCGACGTGCCGGCCGGCAACGCGTTTTCCGTGTTGTCTTTCTATATAAGATACGGATGGGCGGACGAATTTTATGGATATTTTTTTAAACATGAAGGAATTTCTGTATACATGCGCCGTCCTGCTCGACGAAAAAGAAAAGGGATGGTATACTGTCTTTATCATGCCGGTGCGCGATGGTTGCCGTAGCAGCCGTTCGTCGGGATCCGGGAGAAGAGAGAGGGGCAGGGCTTATGAATATTCTGATTCTGAATGGAAGTCCCAAGGGGCAGTACAGCATTACGCTTCAGACGTCGCTTTATCTGGAGGTGAAGCGGCCGAAGCATTCGTTTCGTGTGATTCATGTGGGGCAGTGCGTAAGAGCGCTGGAGAGAGATTTCTCGGAGATCCGGGAAGCGGTGGAATGGGCGGATCTGCTGGTATTTTCCTATCCGGTCTATACGTTTATCGCGCCCAGCCAGCTTCATAAGTTTATCGAGCTTCTGAAAGCTTCGGACGTGCCAGTGGCGGGTAAATACGCGACGCAGATCACCACGTCGAAGCATTTCTACGATGTGACGGCTCACCGGTATATTCAGGACAACTGTCAGGATATGGGCATGAAATTCATCCGCGGACTGTCGGCGGATATGGACGATCTGACGACGCCGAAGGGGCAGAAGGAGGCGCTGGCGTTCTTCGATCATGTGATCTGGCAGATGAAGAAGGGAATCTTCGAACCGGCCCCGGCGCCGCAGACTCCGGCGAGGCATATGCCGGTGACGGTGCCGGAAGCGGCGAGGGCCGCAGAGACGAAAGCCATAGGGGATGCGGCAGCGCCTGTGAAGACAGCCGCGGAGCCTGGCGGGATGGCCGGCGTGGAGACGAAAGCCGCAGAGGCAGCAAATGCGGCAGCGTCGGCGAAGACGGCCGCAGCGTCCGCAGAGAAGCCCGGCGATGTGGTCATCGTCACGGACTGCGCGACCGGCGACCGGCAGCTTGCGGATATGATCGCGCGGTTCAGGGCCGTGCTTCCGCTTGCCAGCCGGATCGTCAACCTGCGGGAATATCCGTTTAAGGGCGGATGCCTGGGGTGCTTCCACTGCGCCACCTCCGGTAAATGCGTTTATATCGACGGCTTTGACGAGTACCTGCGCAATCATATTCAGACGGCGCAGGCGATCGTGTATGCATTTTCCATTCAGGATCATTCGATGGGGCCGGTTTTTAAGATGTACGACGACCGCCAGTTCTGCAACGGCCACCGTACCGTGACCATGGGGATGCCCATGGGCTATCTGGTCAGCGGAAACTACAGTCAGGAGTTCAATCTGCAGATGATCGTGGAAGGGCGCGCCCAGGTGGGCGGCAACTACCTGGCCGGCGTCGCCACGGATGAGACGGATCCGGACCGGGCGATCGACCGGATGGCGGCGAACCTGACCTACGCCATCAAGCGCCGCTTCGTGGAGCCGCAGAATTTCTACGGCGTCGGCGGCATGAAGATCTTCCGGGATCTGATCTACCTGATGCAGGGAATGATGAAGGAGGATCACCGGTTCTACAAGGCCCACGGCCAGTACGATTTCCCGCAGAAGAAGAAGGGAACCGTCTTCAAAATGTACCTGGTGGGAGCGCTTCTGTCACAACCGGCCGTCATGAAAAAGATGGGCAATCAGATGAACGAGGGGATGCTGATGCCTTACCGTAAGGTGATTGAGAAGGCGAAGAAATGCTGATGCCTTATCGGAAAGTGGTTGAGAAAGCGAAGAAGTTCTGATTCCTTACCGGAAAGCGATCGAGAAGGTGAAAAAATGAGCGTGACGCAGAAAAGCAGCCCCGCGGGGCCAGACTTTCTGCGTCATGACGTCTGCGTTTTCTCCCTTCGAAGCGGAAGCCGGTCGGAGAAGAAGCTGATCAGCGGGCCCATGCAGAAGGCGGTCAGGACCGTTCCGATGCCGACGACGCCGGTGATTTCTCTAAGCCCCATGCCGGAGATACGGCAGAGCAGCGTGCCGAGCAGGACGCAGACCAGATCGCTTATGATACGGCAGACGCGGAAGCTGACCCGCGTCTGCTTTTCCGACAGAACGAGGGATACCGCGTCGTAGGTGGAGACGCCCAGATCGGCGTTAAAATAGAGAGCGGAGCCGAAGCACATAACGACGAGGGCGACAGCCAGCAGAAGAAGACTGGCCGGAAATGTCAGACCAGGCAGCAGATGTTCGAAGAACATCTGGGAATATTCCGCCGCGTAGCCCAGAAGCGTCAGGTTGATCAGCGTGGCCAGGCCGATCTTATGCCGGTCGAAGATCAGGGAGAACAGCAGAAGCACGGCGTTGGCGATTACATAAAGCGTTCCGAAGCTGATAGGGATTACGCTGTTTAAGCCGCTCATAAGCGACTGGAACGGGTCTACGCCCAGGGCGGCGGTACGGAACATCCCGACGCTGATGTCGCAGATGATCACGCCGAGACAGCTCATCCAGATTCGTTTCTTTAACATATTGGTTCAACCTCCGTTCCCTATTGTAGACCTGCGAAATGCTTTTGTAAAGACTGAAAATGGCGGGCAGGCGGCGGGCGGTGTTTCCACCGGAGAGCGGTGATATGGTATGGTTTTGACAAGCGTGCAACAGGCGACGTTTCCACCGGAGAGAGGGTTATGGTATATATGCGGTATGCTGCGGGCGGCGTTTCCAACCGGAAAGCGGAGATGTGGTATAGTTTGGGCGGGCAGGCAGCAGACGTTGATTAGTATATATATAGAAGTAAATTGATCGGAGAGATGCATATGGACAGAGAACGTTTCGAAAAACAGCTGCAGTTTGTTCTGGAGATCGACAAGGAGAAGAATATTCTCCGCCAGACGCATCTGAGCGGCCACGGCCGCCGGGAGAATGACGCAGAGCATGCCTGGCACATGGCGGTCATGATCTGGCTTCTGCGGGAATATTCCAACGAGGAGTTCGACCTGGCGAAGGCCATGATGATGGCGCTGATCCACGACATCGTGGAGATTGACGCCGGGGATACCTATGCCTACGACGCGCAGGGGCTGGCGACGCAGAAGGAGCGGGAGGAGAAGGCCGCGGAGCGGATTTTCGGACTGCTGCCGGACGAACAGCGGGACGAGCTGCGCGGTCTGTTCGAGGAATTTGAGACTTACGCGACGCCGGAGGCTCGTTTCGCCCACACGATGGACAACCTGCAGCCGCTTCTTCTGAACGATTCCAACGGCGGCGCCGACTGGCGGGAGCACGGCGTCTGCCGCACGCAGGTAGAAGGCCGCCATAAAACGACGGCGCGGGGGTCGAAGGAAATCAGCGAGTACGCCATGAGGCTGATCGACGAGAATGTGAAGAGGGGAAATATACGTGACGAATGACGAGCCGGGCGCCGTCGCTCGCGGCACCAGAACGGACCGGACCAGGGCGGAGAAAACCGGCCGCGGGAGCACGGCGTCTGCCGCATGCAGGTGGAAGGCCGCCATAAGACGACGGCGCGGGGGTCGAAGGAAATCAGCGAGTACGCCATGAGGCTGATCGACGAGAATGTGAAGAAGGGGAATATACGGGACGAATGACGGTCCGGACGCCGTCATCGCTCACGGCACCGGAACGGAGCGGATCAAGGTGGAGAAACCCGGCTGGCGGTTCAGGCTGCCGCCGCTCGCGGCGCCGGACGAAAGCGAAACGTATAGGAATTCGTAAGAAATTCGCCTGAAAAAAGGTCTTGCAAGATTCTATCGAAGTGCTATAATCTGTTGGAGCGCGAAAGGAAGACCCGCGCGAGGAGGAGTAGATCGATTATGGCATCTCAGAGAAAAACGGCCAGATCCTATGAGATCGATATGTGCAACGGCCCGCTTTTTTCGAAACTTGTAATTTATGCGCTGCCGCTGATGTTTTCGGGCATCCTGCAGCTTCTGTTCAACGCGGCGGATATCGTCGTGGTGGGCCGCTTCGCGGGGAGCGAATCCCTGGCGGCGGTAGGTTCCACCTCGGCGCTGATCAATCTGCTGATCAACCTGTTCATCGGACTGTCCATCGGAACCAATGTTCTGGTGGCCCGGTACTTCAGTTCTCAGCAGAAGCGGGATCTGGAGGAGACGGTTCATACGTCCATGGTGGTGGCCGGCATCGGCGGCGTGATCCTGATCGCAGTCGGATATTTTCTGTCGGAGCCGCTTCTGACGCTGATGGGAACGCCGGACAACGTACTGCCGCTTTCGGTGATTTACATGAAGATCTATTTCGTGGGCATGCCCGCGATGCTGATCTATAACTTCGGAAGCGCGGTTCTGAGGGCCATTGGCGATACCAGGCGGCCGCTTTACTTCCTGTTCACCGCAGGCGTGGCCAATGCGCTGATGAACCTGTTCTTCGTCATCGTCTGCCATATGGGCGTGGCCGGCGTGGCTCTGGCGACCACGATCTCCCAGTGTATGTCGGCGGCGCTGGTGGTGCGGTGCCTGCTGGTTACGGACGCGGACTATAAGCTGGACCTGAAGAAGCTGCGCATCGTAAAGCACAAGCTGGCAAGCATCGTCCGGATCGGACTGCCGGCCGGCATGCAGGGCGCGGTATTCTCCATTTCCAATGTCCTGATCCAGTCGTCGGTGAATTCCTTCGGTTCCGTGGTCATGGCCGGCAATACGGCGGGATCGAATATCGAGGGCTTTATCTATACCGCGATGAACTCGTTCTATCAGACGGCTCTGAGCTTCGTCAGCCAGAATTACGGCGTGAAGAATTATAAGCGGATCACCCGCATCATGGTATACTGCGAGGCCATGGTATTCGTGGTCGGCGCGGTGCTTGGCGCAGGGGCGCTGGCGTTCGGGTCTCAGCTTCTGAGCATCTACAATTCGGAGCCGGAGGTGATCCAGTACGGACTGACCCGTATGTGGATCATCTGCACGACCTATTACCTGTGCGGTATGATGGATGTGTTCGTAGGCGGTCTGCGCGGTATGGGCTATTCGGTGCCGCCGATGATCGTATCCATATCCGGTGCCTGCGCGTTCCGTGTGATCTGGATCTACACAGTGTTTGCGGCCAACCGGACCCTGCGGACCCTGTATATCTCATATCCGGTGTCCTGGCTGCTGACCGGCGCGATCCATTTCATCTGCTTCCTGGTGATTAAGAGGAAGCTGGAGCGAAGGGACGGATCCGGAGCGGGAGCGGCCGCCGGCGCCGCGGCAGGGCAGGACGGAACGATCTCATGGAGAAAGGCGCCTCAGAAGAAAAAGCTGCATGATTTCTCACAGCGCGGCGGATTCCCGGGGCTGGTGCTGAAGGTATTTGACAAATCAAGATAGAGAAAATAAAGAAAGGACACTGTCCAGTGGTATGCCGGACAGTGTCTTTTTTAAGTCTGACAGCGGAAGCGCCTAGAGGTCGAAGCGTCCAACGGCGGAAGCGCCTAGAGGCCGAAGCGTCCAACGACCGAAACCCTCAGAGGCCGAAGCGTCCAACAGACGAAGCGTCCAACAGACGAAGCGCTCAGCTGCCGAAGCCCCCAACGGCCGGAAGCGCCCGGCAGGCGACCTCGCCTGACGAAGCCCGCCCGGCGCGGCGTCTCACAGCACCCCTGCAGGCGGTTCCGCGCCCCGGGCGGTGATCTGGCTGCGGTATTCGCTGGGGGTGAGGCCGATGTATTTCTTGAAGGTTTTGGAGAAATAATTCAGGTCCGGGATCCCACAGTGCCGGGCGATGGTCTGGATCTGCAGGTCCGTGGAATTTAAAAGGAAGATGCCGTATTCGATCCGCTTGCGGTTCACGAACTCGGTCAGGGAGGACCCGGTCTCCTTCTTAAACATGGTGGACAGATAGCTGGCGCTTACATGCAGGTAGGCCGCCTGGGTCTTCAGACTTAAGTCGGCGGTCAGGTCGGAGCCGATCCGGACCAGCACGTCCCGTACCAGCGGCGAGTATCCCTGCAGGGAATAGTTCTTGACCAGCAGGCAGTATTTGCGGGCCATTTCCCGCATCAGCCGGTAGATGTCCTCCTTGGAGGCGGCGCTTTCGATGGACCGGGCGAACCGGGAGGACAGGCTGTCGATATGGAGCGGATGGACATGGCCGTACTCCGCCGCCTTGCGCAGCAGCGAATTGGCGATGATGGCGTAGTTCTTACTGTCGCGCAGGGTGCTCATGGAGCGGCGCTCCACATGGGCGCGGGGAAAGGCCCCCAGAAGCATCTCCGCCGTCTGGGTCTCGCCGCGGGCGACGGCCCTGAGAAGGGCGTTCTCGGATTCATACTGCGTCTCCAGCGCCTTCATGGACAGGAACGCGTCCTCCGGCTCCTTGTCCTCCGGACGCAGGGCGACCGGCTCCGCCACAAGGAAGTAATTGTCATAGATGTCCTGAAGCTTGAACTTCCCGATCCCGCCCCACAGCAGCTGGCCGAGCGAATTCATGAGGATCAGAAGCCCGGTGCCGTCCGGAATGATGGGAATGAGCCGGAAGAGCTTCTCGAACCTGCCGGTCAGAGCAGGAGGCAGACTGTACCGCTCCACGATATTGATAATATCCTGGGCCGTGACCTCGGCTTCCGTGTAGGGCCCTACAAGGACATAGCTTTCTTCGCTGCCGGGAATCAGGGCCAGATAGTAGCGGCACAGGAAGGAATCCTGCACCCGGTAAAGGACGCCGTGCTCGCACTTATGGGCCACTCTCAGAAGCACGTCGCGGTAATTCATCTCCGGCGTGACGAGACGGCGCAGCCCGAAGTCATACACGTCGCACGAAGTGTCGGATACGTCGATAATATGGCATGGAATATGGGAATTCTTAAGGATCTCATTGAAAAAAAGCAGTTCTGCCTGATGCTGCATCGGATGCACCCTCCCCCCGTATCTTTCGTAGCGTCATCGTTTGACTCTATTATCACTCATTTCCCAGAAAAAAACAATCAAAAAACTGTACGAAAAGAGAAAAATAATTTACTAACAAAAAATTGTATTTTAATGTTATAATTTTTAGAACAATTGCATAAATGGGCAAATTTGGGAATGGAGGTAGAGACAGCATGGGTATGGATCTGGAACATTACAGAAAGAATAAGGAGTTTCTGATCTGCGTGGATTCGGACGGCTGTGCGATGGACACGATGGATATCAAGCATTTCCGCTGTTTCGGACCGTGCATGGTGGAGGAATGGGGGCTTTCCCGGTGGGAGGCTCCGATCCTGGCCAGGTGGAACGACGTGAATCTCTATACCATGACGCGGGGGATCAACCGCTTCAAGGGACTCGCGCTTGTTCTGGGAGAGATCGATCAGAAGTACACGCAGATCGAGGATATCGGCGTTCTGGCGGCATGGGCGGCCCAGAGTCCGGAGCTGTCCAATGACGCGCTTAAGAGGGAGATCGCAAGGAACGACAGCGTGATCCTCAGAAAGGCGCTGTCCTGGTCGGAGAAGGTCAACGCGGCGATCAACGCCCTGCCCTTCGAGGTGAAGAAACCCTTCGAGGGCGTGAAGGAGGCGCTGGCCTATGCCCATGAGTACGCGGACATCGCCATCGTATCCTCCGCCAATCAGCAGGCGGTGGAGGAGGAATGGGATCTCTACGGCCTGAGCCAGTATGTGGACATTCTGATGTCCCAGAACGTGGGAAGCAAGGCCTTCTGTATCCAGGAGCTTCTGAAGAAGGGCTACGACAGGACGAAGGTCCTGATGACCGGCGACGCCCCGGGCGATCGGGACGCTGCCGCGAAGAACGGAGTGAACTACTATCCGATCCTGGTCCGCCACGAGAAGGAGAGCTGGGAGGAATTCGTGTCTGCGGCGGTTCCGAAGCTTATTGACGGAAGCTACGGCGGCGGGTATCAGCAGCAGAAGACGGAAGCATTTTTAAAGAATCTGGGCGAATAGGAGGGAGAGAACCATGGTCGACCTGAAAGCCAACCCGTATTACCTGTCGGACGAGGACTGCCGGTGGGTAGAGGAGACCATCGCCGGCATGAGCGATGAAGAGAAGGTGGGACAGCTGTTTTTCCAGCTGACGTCCTCGTTTGAGGAGTCTCATCTGAGGGAACTGATGGAGAGATACCACTTGGGCGGCTGCCGGTATAATCCGGCCCCCGGCAAGGCTATCCAGCAGCAGAACCGAATCCTGCAGAAGTACGCGAAGATCCCGATCTTTATCGCCTGCAACACGGAGGCCGGCGGCGACGGCGCATGCGCGGACGGAACCGCCATCGGCTCCGGCGTGAAGATCGCGGCCACCGGGAAGCCGGAGTACGCCTTCGCCCTGGGGAAGATGGCCAATGAGGAAGCGGCCGCCATCGGCTGCAACATAGCCTTTGCGCCGGTTTGCGACATCCTTTATAACTGGCAGAATACGGAAGTGATCATGAGGGCCTTCGGCGGGGACGCAAAGAGGGTGGCCGAGATGAGCGCGGAGTATCTGAAGGGCGCCCATACGATCCCGGGCTTCGCCTGCGCGGCCAAGCATTTCCCGGGGAACGGCCAGGATTTCCGCGACGCCCATATGTCCAATAATGTCAATTATTTTACGCCAGAGCAGTGGGACGCGACCTACGGCCTCGTGTATAAGACCCTGATCGACAACGGTCTGGACGCCATCATGGGCGGTCATATCCTGATGCCGGAGTACGCGAAGGCCATCAATCCGTCCCTGACGGACGACGAGCTGATGCCGGCCACCTTAAGCCCGGAGATCATGACGACCCTTCTGAGGGATAAGCTGGGCTTTAACGGCATGGTGGTGACGGACGCCTCCCACATGGTGGGCATGACGGACCGCATGAAGCGCAGCGAGATGCTGCCCGCGGCCATCAACGCCGGCTGCGACATGTTCCTGTTCTTCAACGATCCGGAGGAAGATTTCTCCACGATGCTTAAGGCTTACCGGGACGGCGTGATCAGCGAAGCGCGTATGAAGGAAGCGCTGACGCGTATTCTGGGGCTGAAGGCGAAGATGGGCCTTCACAGGAAGCCGAAGGAGGAACTGGTTCCGTCTCCGGAGACGGCGGACGCGGTTCTGGGAAGAGAGGAATACAGGGAGATGCAGAAGCAGATCAGCCGCGACTGCATTACCCTGGTCAAATACAAGGACAAGGACGTGCTCCCGATCACGCCCGAGCGCTATAAGCGGATCATGATCGTCCATGTGAAGGGCGACGGCGGCGCCATGGGCGGCCTGATGAAGCTGATGGG
>CANQME010000114.1 GCA_947624815.1 uncultured Lachnospiraceae bacterium
TCAATGGTCTTCTCTTCGTATATCATGTTTTCCTCCAATTAAGCAGTACAACGTGAGCGACGTAATCTTTATACCATTTTTCAGTCTGCTTCGTCAAGATGGTACGGCATATTTCTGTGAATTCTTTCGGATGCTCACCGGCGGGTCCTGAGATCCCTCCCGTACAGCGGAATGATCGTATAGCCGCTGGTGATCCGCGACGACACCCGGTCCGAATACATATCCCGCAGCATGGACACCGAAAGGTTCGTGGAGATAATGGTACCCTTCCCCCGCACCAGCCGTTCGTTGATGCAGTAGAACAGCTGGGACGACACAAAGGAATTATTCAGCTCCGTGCCCAGATCGTCGATGATCAGCAGATCGCAGTCCAGCACGTACTGGTACATATCCCGCAGCTCCTCTTCCGAATCCGTGCGGAACTTGTTGCTGGAGAAAATATCCACCAGGTCGTTGGCCGACAGATAGATCACCGACTGGCCCGCATCAATCAGCTCCTTCGCGATGCAGTTGGTAAGGAAGGTTTTCCCGACGCCGGTTCCGCCGGTGAAGAGGAGGCTGCCCCCCTTCTCCGCGTAGTGATCCGCGTAATCCCGGCACCAGCCGTAAACCTGCCGCATATACTCCCCTACCGTCAGCTCCAGCTCCGGGATCACCTCGCCGCCGTCGTATACCCCGAAGGAAAATGTATCGAAATTCTCCCTGCCGAGCACGTCCTCGATGTTGGACTGCGCGTACAGAAGCCGGGTCTGCTCCTTCAAAAAGCAGTGGCACTTCTTCCCGTCCACGTACCCGGTATCCCGGCAGTCGGGACAATAATACCGCAGCTCCATATAATCCGGCTCGTATCCGTTCTCCCGCAGAAGCTCCGCCCTCCGGCGCCTCAGCGCGTCCAGGTGCCCGCGCTTCTCCTGCCTCGCCAGCGTATCGCCGCTCAGCAGAAGCCGGGCGCAGTCCGCCGCGCACGCGGCCGCCTGATCCTCCAGCTCCTTCACCTGCGGGACGTGCTCATAGACCTCCGCCCGCCGCAGATCCTGGGCGTGCTTATCCTCATACTGCCTTTCGTTATAGATCCTCATGATCGCCTGGTACTGTGAATTGCTTAACGGCATGGCTCCCTCCGCGGCCTCCTTCCGGCTCTACTGCTTCCCGAGACGCTCCTTCAGCTGACGCAGCACGATCGCGTCGTAATCCGTATCCCTCTGTTCAAAATTATGGAACCGGTTCCGCTTCCCCGCGGCCGCCGGCGCCTGCTGCGCCGACCGGCTGCTTCTGCCCGCCGTCTCCGCGCTTCTGGCCTTCTCCCGCTCTCCGTCCAGCTTCCGCACGTCCTCCATGGTCCGCGCGTTCGCCTTCTTCCACTCCATCAGGATCCGGTCCGCATAGGCGAAGCTGGGCTTGTTCGTGGCCGCCAGCGTCCGCGCGCAGGCTTCCAGGACCATATCCTTCGAAAATCCCCACTCGCGGAACCACCGGTGGATCATCTCCATCTCCGAGCTTCCCGGCCGCCGGTCGCTGAGGCCGAAGGCCCGCATGACCGCGAACGCCTCGTTCGAATAGGAGGCCGTATGCTGCTTGGCCCGCTCCACGGTATTGATCCCCTTCTCATGCCAGTTGAGTCCGACCGTCTCCAGATAACGGATGCTGTCATGACCTCCCTGGACGCAGTATTCCACCAGATACTCCAGAAGCTCCGCCGGCAGCCGCAGCCCGTCGTAAAGGTACGCGAACACCTCGCAGTCCCTGGGCGTAAACACCTTATTCAGATACTTCTGGGCCACATACAGAAGCTGGGTAAACTCCTCGTCCTCCGACAGCTTCTTCACCTGCTCCGGCGTATAGGACTCCCTCTGGGCCGGGATCCTGGCGTCCGGCAATCCGCCGCCCGCCTGCGCGCTCTCCGCGGTCCCGGACTGACCCGAACCGCCGCGGCTGCCCTCATCCGGCTCCGATACGGCCGCGGCCGTCTCCGCCGCAGCCTTCCTTCCGGATGCGTCTTCCTCCGTACCGCTCTTCGCCGCCTTCGGCGCCAGACTCCGTACCGGCCGCTCCGCCGTCTTCTCAGTAATCGTCTCGTCCGTCTTCCCGGCGCGGGCACCGTCCGGCCCTGCGCTTTCCGCTCTTCCGTCCTCCGGCGCAAGCACCCCCTGCCGCTCCCAGTAAGTCAGCGCACGGCGGATATCCGACTCCGTCCGGTTCAGCGCGTCAGCCAGCTCCAGCACGGAAACCTGCCTCTCCTTATGGCGCAGAAGGTACAGATAGACCTTCACATACTCCCCGTTGGCCTCCGGCATGTACCGGTCTATGAACTCATCCGCCACCAGCGTGGCCCTTACCTCAAAGCAGCTTTTCATGGTCGTCCCTCGTCCCGTTTTTACTCTTCCCATAGCATACCACATATTTTGGAAAAAGAAAATAGCCCCCGTCTTCCCATCCTGTCCCCTGTGGACAGTGTGAATACTGTGGATAACCGGTCTACATAATTCGGCGAAACCGGTCGAATTCTGTAGAAATATCCGTATCTTACGGCATTTTCCGCAGGTTGGACAACCTGTTTATGTAAATAAAAACATCCACATAGTTTTCCTCATTCCATCTGTTGAAAACTATGTGGATATTGTGGATAAATCAGATCCCAAGCAGGTTTTCGCCCACTTTTACAATGTCTCCGGCGCCCATAGTTATCAACAAATCGCCGTTGACACAATTTTCCAAAATAAATTTTTCGATCTCGTCGAAGGAGCCCAGATAGTGGGCCGGCGTCCCCAGCGCCTCGATCCGCTCCGCGATATCGCCGGAGCTGATCCCCAGCGTGTCGGTCTCCCGGGCCGCGTAGATATCCGCCAGAATCACCTCGTCCGCCGCTGAAAGCGCCTGGGCGAACTGATCCAGGAACGTCTTCGTCCGCGTGTAGGTATGCGGCTGGAACACGCACCACAGCTTCCTGTGCGGGTAATTCTTCGCCGCGGCGAGCGTAGCCGCGATCTCCTGCGGATGATGGGCGTAATCGTCGATGATGGTCAGTCCGCAGACCTCTCCCTTCTTCTCGAACCGCCGGTTGGTGCCGGTGAAGCGCCCCAGGCCCTTCTGGATCGCGCCGTCGTCCACCGAGAGCTCCCGGCACAGCGCGATGGCTGCGAGGGCGTTATACACATTATGCTCCCCCGGCACTCCCAGACGGATATGGCAGCGTCCCTCGCGCCCTCCGTCCGGCTCTGCCGCCTTCCCCGCCTTCGGATGAAGCTCCGCCGCTTTCCCGGCGCCGTCCTCCGTCCACACCGCGTCGAATTCGGCCCTTCCCAGTTCGTCATAGACGATCCCCTCCGCCCGGTAGCAGGCGCCGGCCGAGCGTCCATAGGTGATCACCCTGCCGTCAATTCCATCCACGATCTCCTCCAACCGGTCGATATCCGCGTTGATCACGACCGAACCGCCGGCAGAAACGAGCCGGGCAAACCTCCGAAACGACGCCCGGATATCGTCGATATCCTTGAAGAAGTCCAGATGGTCCTCCTCGATATTCAGAATGATCTCCATATTGGGATAAAGCGACAGGAAGCTGTTGGTGTATTCGCACGCCTCCGCCACGAATACCTCCGGACCGCCCAGGCGGATATTGCCGCCGATCGAATTCAGGATCCCTCCGACCGATACCGTCGGATCCGCCTCCGCCGCCATCAGGATCTCCGTCACCATGGATGTGGTGGTCGTCTTCCCGTGGGTACCCGCGATCCCGACGGAATACCGGTAATTCCGCATCATCTGTCCCAGAAGCTCCGCCCTGGTCAGGATCGGCAGTCCCTTCTCCCGCGCCGCCATAAGCTCCGGATTATCCGGATGGATCGCCGCCGTATAGACGACGACATCGATCCCGCCGGTGATATTCTCCGCCTTCTGCCCGTAGAGAATCGTCGCTCCCCTCTGCTCCAGTCTCTCCGTCAGCTCCGACCGGTGCGAATCGGATCCTGACACCGTAAAGCCTTCGCTGATCAGGATCTCCGCCAGTCCGCTCATGCTGATGCCGCCGATCCCGATAAAATGCACATGCTCCGGATTATTAAAATGCATCTGATACATGATATTCACCTTTTCATTTCGACAATTTTCCTTTTTACTTTTACCGCGTTTTAGCCGCAAAGTCAATGCTTTCTTCTTTTATTATAGTGTAAAAAGCCCTCCGGCGACATCCCTTTCCGAAAAAAGGGCGGGAAATCCCAAAAAGACTTCCCGCCCTGATCCTTACATTTACTGCCTTCGGCGTTCCGCAGCGCTTCGGCAATTACCGGATCTTTGCGCCATCCGCGCCCACAAAGTGGCCGTCCGGCGTCGCTTCATTCTTATACATACGTCCTCTGTGACCGTCTGCGATCGTATGGAAATAATACTCCCTGCCGTCGATCGTTACCCAGCCGGTCATCATTCTTCCCTGTGTACCGTCCGAAACCGGGTTCATATAATAGGTGCTTCCGTCTGCGGGATCCACATACCAGCCGGTGATCAGATGGCCGGACTCGTCGAAACGGAACCAGTCGTAAGCGTCTGCCGCAGCCGCTTCTGCGTACGGATTGTACACCGCCGCCCAGCGGTTCGTATAGAGCTGTCCGCTGCTGTCCTTGCAGGTCCAGGTTCCGTCTGCCGCCTTATCCCAGGTTCCTACCTCCACATAGCTCGGAAGCGCTTCCCGGATCTCTGCGGTGGGTACGATCGGAAGCGGAGTCTCCACGGCGATCGTCTCCGCCGGAGTGGAAGCATTGTCAGTAGAATCGCTCACCGGGTTTGCAGAGCCGCTGCCAGAACCGCCACCTGAGCCGCTGCCACCGCCGTAACCGCTGTTGCTGCCGCTTCCCGGGCCGCCGGTCTGATTGCTTCCCGAACTTCCGGTATTGCCGCTGTCCGGAGTCTCGGTGCTTCCGCTGTCCGGAACGTTGGCGTCGCCGTGATCCGGAACATCTGTAGTGCCGTTATCCGGGGCATCGGTGGTGCCGTGGTCCGGAACGTCGGCGCTGCCACTTCCCGGAGCGTCCGTGCTCTCGCTCGGCGGAACGTTATTGGGGTTCTCTTCGATTCCCTGCTGCGCCAGCGTCTCAGGAGACGGAAGCAGCGCAGGGATATCCTTTTTCTCCACGATCCGGCAGTTGCCGCAGGAACGGCTCTCCGTTCCGACGACGCCCACCTCGGGCTTCTTCGTAACCGACCAGTTGCTCCAGTTATGCTTCGTCGGATCGGGAGGGATCACTTCGCTGTCTTTCGACAGACCGCACCGCAGGCAGTGATAGGACTGGCTGCCCGCCTTGCTGCAGGTCGGCTCCTGGTCGACGACAGGCGTCTCACTCCACACATGATCAGAATTGTTGACGTCTACATCCGACTCTACGACGCCGCAGGTGAGACAGGAATGAACATGGCCGACGCCGCCGCATATCTCGACCTCTTCATATTCGCTCCAGTTGTGTCCCAGCGCCTCCTGGGTCTTCGTCACGACCTTCTCGCCGCAGACCGTGCAGACGCTCTCTTTATATCCAGGCTCCGTGCAGGTCGCCAGCGTCTCCGTGTAGCTGAAGGTGTGCTCCGTCTTCGGCAGCGTAGGCTGGTTCTGCATTCCGCAGACCGTACATTTGTCCACCGCATATCCGGCGTGCTGGCAGTTGGGTTCATACGTATAATTGCGCTGCCAGGAATGGTTCAGCGCCAACTCGATCGTTCCGACTACGCCGTTGGCCGCCGTCGCCTTCACCGTTACCGACGTCAGCTTCTTCGCCTTCGCCGTCTGTGTGGATACGGACAGCAGGACCATATTCCCCGACTGCTTCTCGAAAGTTCCTACGCCCGCCGGCTCTGTACTCCATGTAATCGAATCCGTGACGGCTCCCGAAGGTTCTACCTTGTACACAAGGAAGTACTTCCAGTCATAACTAAAATGTCCGTTCTTGTGAGCGCCGTCGGAAAAGGTTTCGACCCTGACTCCTGTAACATCCTTATCGCCGCTCCAGACCGCGTAAAGGTTGACGGTAGTGCTGTCTGCAAAGTCCAGAGGGCTTTCTCCGATCTTATATACATATCCGGCCTGCAGATCAACGGAACCTCCCTTAGTAAAGCTCCATCCCTCGAAGGTCCGGCTGCCCCATGTTCCGCTCCAGTCAGGCGTATAAGCATATGCACCGAAATGCCTGCCGGATCTCAGTGTACCAGTACTGCCTTCCCATCCGTTACTATTCCAGTTGATGGTGACTGGATTGGGACTATACACGGCATAAAGTGTGTCAACTTCTATTGTATCTCCCACTTTCACCTTCGTGCCTGCCGAATCGATCACCCAGGAATGATGCTTATTTATAATCTCATCATCCGACATGCTCGATAACTTAGACTCGAAAGATGTTTCTGCCAACTGCTCTTTAAGCTTACTGAGAACCGCACTGTCATTTCCCCGTACATAAGGGATCTCATTTCCAATGGTATCCCCACCATCCAGATATGTCTCCTTTCCCGGAGCAGTATACCATCCTTCAAACTTCCAGCCCCTCCGGGTCGGATCCGGAAGCTCCAGGATCACTCCATCCTCGTCCATCCAGCCTTCTTTCCCGTCCAGACTTCCTTCATCTCCCGGTTCCAACGTAATCTTCGTAGCGTTGGCCGGCGTGGAAGCACTGATTCCTGTTCCGGAATCCATGCCATTTCCCTGCGGCGCATCCGCAAGCGCCATCACTCTTATACAGCCAAGAGAAAACAGCAGAAGCGCGCACATCAGGAGCATTTTGTTCTTACGCAGCAGTCTTTTCATGAATGTCGTCTCCTTTTCTATGTTCACTGGTTTCACGTTTCCTGCAGTCTGTTCCTCAGACCAATAGATCATACCATTTCAGGCCAAAAATTACAAGACCATAATCTGTATTCCGTAAAATATTCCTCTTATTCCAGACTGAAATCCCGTCCCGCTGCCCTTAGCCCTGCTCGCTCTTCTGCAGCTCGTACAGCTTCTTATAGATCCCTCCCTTTTCCAGCAGCTCCTGGTGGGTTCCGCTCTCGCGGATCCGCCCGTGATGCATGACGATAATGTTGTCGGCGTGCTGGATCGTGGACAGGCGGTGGGCCACCATGATCGTGGTGCGGCCCGCCATCAGTCTCTCCAGAGCCTCCTGGATCCACTGCTCCGTCTCCGTATCGATATTGGCCGTCGCCTCATCCAGGATCAGGATCGTCGGGTCATAGGCCAGCGTCCGCGCGAAGGACAGAAGCTGTCTCTGTCCCGCGGAGAACGTGGATCCGCGCTCGCTGACCCGCTCGTCGTAGCCGTGAGGGAGCTTTTCGATAAACTTGCTTGCGTTCACCTCCCTGGACGCCTCCCGGATCGCCTTATTGCTGATGTCCTCATTGCGCAGCCGGATATTGCTCTTCACGTCTCCCGTGAAAATGAACACGTCCTGCTGCACCTGACCGATAGCCCCGCGGATCTGATCCCGGGTCATCGTCCGGATATCCACGCCGTCGATCAGGATCTCGCCCTTCTGAATATCATAGTACCGGCCGATCAGATTCAGGATCGATGATTTCCCCGCGCCGGTGGCGCCGACGAAGGCCACCTTCTGACCCGGCTCGATCTTAAAGCTCACATCCTTCAGAATATAATCCTCGCCGTTATAGGCGAACCAGACGTGCTTAAATTCGATCTGTCCCCGGATCCCGGGCAGCACCACCGGATCCTCCGGATCCGTGATCAGCGGCTTCTCGTCCAGCAGCGTGAAGATCTTCTCCGCCGCTGCGATCGCCGACTGCAGCGTCGCCAGCTGATCCGTCAGCTCCTGGATCGGCTCGAAGAACGTCTGAATATACTGGATAAAGATATACATGGTTCCAAGCGTCAGGACGCCGTTAAACACGCCGATGCTGCCCGCCGCGATAACGATGATCATGGCGATGATCGAAGCCATGTAGATCGACGGCCGAAAGATCGCATTTACCATGATCTCCCGGTAATTGACCCGGTAAAGCTCTTCGCTTCGCTCGCAGAATTCCTTGTGCTTCTCCTTCTCCCGGTGGAACATCTGCGTGATCTTCATTCCGGAGATATTCTCGGAGAGAAATGTATTCAGCGCGGTGATCTTCGTTCTGGTCATCTGGAACGTCTTATGGGCAATGTCCCGAAAAATGACCGTCAGCACCGTTACCACCGGCGTCATAATGAAGGAGCAGAGCGCCATCCGCCAGTCCAGATAAAGCATGATCACAGCCAGACCGATGATCTTGACCACATTTTTAAACAGACGCACCAGGATGTTGGAATACAGCTCATTAACCGATTCCACGTCGTTAGTCGCGCGGGTGACGATCTTGCCCACCGGCGTCAGGTCGAAGAACCGCATCGACAGACTCTCGATGTGTTCAAATACCTGGTTGCGCATTTCATAAATGATCTTCTGCCCGGTGGTCTGCAGCATCAGGTACTGGACCCGGTTGCAGACGAACAGCGCCAGAAGGACCCCAAGGTACTGGGCCGCCGCGATCAGCACGCCCCGGAACCGCTCGCTCACCATCTCGCCCGGCGCGAAATCGCCGGTGATATAGAAGTCGATGGCGTTGCCGATCAGGATCGGCTTATACAGCTCCAGCGCCGTGATGACCAGCACCAGAAGCATGCAGACCGTCATCGCGCCTTTGTAGGGCTTCACATAGGAAAGCATGCGCAGGAGCGCATTTCCCTCGTAACGGACGTCCTCGGTATCGCGGCCGCCGGAGGTCAGTCTTGAAAGGATGCCTTTCTTGCTCATCGTGCTTCGCCCCCTTCCTCCTGCAGCTGCTTCTCCAGCTGCTGCTTGTCGTAGATGCTGCGGTAGATCCCGTTAAGCGCCATCAGCTCCTCATGCGTACCGTACTCCGCCTTCCGGCCGTCGTCCAGCACCAAAATATGATCCGCGTTCTGGATCGTCGAGATCCGGTGGGCGATGATCAGCGTCGTCCTTCCGGCCCGGTTCACGCGGAGATTGTGAAGGATCTGTTCCTCTGTATCCGTATCCACCGCCGAAAGCGCGTCGTCCATGATCAGGACCGGCGCGTCCTTCAGAAGCGCCCTGGCGATCGAGCTGCGCTGCTTCTGCCCGCCGGAGATCGTTACGCCCCGCTCGCCGACGACCGTCTGATAGCCGTCCGGGAATTCCATAATGTTATCGTGAATGCAGGCGTCCTTCGCCGCCTGTACCACCGCCTCATGAATGTCTGCGCGGTTTCGGTCGCGGATCCCGAAGGAGATATTATTCTCCAGGGTATCGGAGAACAGGAAATTATCCTGCGGCACGAAGGCGATATTCTCTCTCAGCACTGCCAGCGGGATCTCCGTCAGCGGATGTCCGTCGATGCGAATCCGGTCCGGCTCCGTGTCATAGAGCCGCAGCAGAAGGCTGGCCAGCGTGGTTTTGCCGCTGCCGGTCCGTCCGATGACGGCCAGCGTCTCACCCGCCTCCACATGAAGGCTGATATCATGAAGGACTTCCGCGTTCTTCTGGCCCGGATAGGCAAAGCTCAGTCCTTCGATATCAATGGTTCCGTTCAGCGTCTCGATCGAGTGGTCCGCCTCAGGGCCGTCCACGATGTCCGGACGTTCATTGAAGATCACCATGATCCGCTTCATGGACGCCAGTCCCTGGGAAATATACGTAATGCAGTCGCCGGCCGCGAACATGGGCCAGATCAGCATGGAAATATACTGGTTAAAGGCGACGAACTGTCCCAGCGTGATCTCTCCCGCGATGGCCAGATAGCCGCCGTAAAGCAGCGTCAGAAGTCCGCTGGCGCCGATGACCAGCTCCAGAAGCGGCATGAACAGCGCCTGCAGCCGCACGACGCCCAGATTCTTCTCCTGGTTGTACCGGTTCATGCGCGCGAACGCTATCAGCTCCTTCTTCTCCTGTACGAACGCCTTGATCACACGAATACCGGACACCGCCTCCTGCACCTGATCGGTCAGATCCGAGAACGCCTGCTGTTTCTCCAGGAATTTGCGGTGCATGAGCTTGCCGTAATACACGTCGCCAAACATGATCAGAAGCAGCGGGATCACCGCCACCACGGTCAGCTTCAGGTCCACGTACAGAATCATCTGCGCTAGCACCAGAACCAGCATGACCGTCGCGTCGAAGGCCGTAATGATCGTGAAGCCCAGAAACATCCGGATCGACTGCAGGTCGTTGGTGAAATGGGCCATCAGATCGCCGGTCTTGTTCTCGTTGTAGTAGCGCATCGACAGCGTCTCCAGATGACCGAACATGTCGTCGCGCAGCTCCCTCTCGATGGATCTGGCCGGTCCCAGGATAAAGTACCTCCAGCAGAACCGTCCCACCGCGATCAGCACGCCGAACAGAAGGATCTTGCCGATCAGCATCCAGATCTCCGGCATCGAGATCGTATGCGTCTCCAGACCGTCCGTGATCTGTCCCGTGAACCGCGGGATATAGACATTCAGAAGATCAACCAGCAGAAGCGCTATGATGCCGATCAGATACTGCGGAATATATCGCCGGATATAGCGTCCGGCGAATTTCATTTCTCTCATAATACCTCCTCGCGTCCGTTCCCGGCGCCGTGCCCAGGTTCGGACGTCTTTTGCGCGTGAATACTATCTTATCATCTTTCCACTGCTTTTGGAAGCGGCATTTGCAAATAATTACCGGAAATCAACAGGAACCGCGCGTAAGCCGTTTTGTAAGACCTACGCGCGGTTCCTTATGAGCGTGCGGGGATTCGAACCCCGGACAACTTGATTAAAAGTCAAGTGCTCTGCCGCCTGAGCTACACGCCCGTTTTGGACGCTGATAGTAAGATATGCCTTGGACCGGAATCGAACCAGTGACACGAGGATTTTCAGTCCTCTGCTCTACCAACTGAGCTACCAAGGCATATGATGCGTGTCCGCAAGCGGAACACACAAAATTGCGGGGGCAAGATTTGAACTTGCGACCTTCGGGTTATGAGCCCGACGAGCTTCCAGACTGCTCCACCCCGCGACATCTATGAAATTATCATATGCAGCGATCCCGAAAAATATAACCGTTTGCGGTTCCTCTTCGTCTCACTGCGAGTGGGGGAAGGTGGATTCGAACCACCGAAAGCACTGCTAACAGATTTACAGTCTGCCCCCTTTGGCCACTCGGGAATTCCCCCATAAAGCCGATGATCGGATTCGAACCGATAACCTGCTGATTACAAATCAGCTGCTCTGCCGTTGAGCCACATCGGCACTCCGCCAAAACCAATCGGCATATATTAAAATCAGCGACCCGGATGGGACTCGAACCCACGACCTCCGCCGTGACAGGGCGGCGTTCTAACCAACTGAACCACCGGGCCGTTCTTAAAGGGCACACACCCTCAAAACCGCATACTGAAACACGCTTCCCGCCTTCCGCTTCTCCTGACAGCTTCCCTTTCCGCTTCCGCCTGCCTCCCTGGACAAGCCCTCGGCCGATTAGTAGCG
>CANQME010000115.1 GCA_947624815.1 uncultured Lachnospiraceae bacterium
AGCCGGTGCGCAAAGACGCATAAAAAGCTATGGGGAGAAGACACGGTGATCCCGCTGGGGATCCTGTTAGATGTGGACGTGAATACGCAGACTTTCTATAACGGGGTTGAGACAGTGACCGCACCGCCGAAGGCAGACCATTGTACAATCCTGGAGATCAGGAAAGACGAAACAGGGAAGAATACCTATCGGGTGTGTGAGACTGTGACGATCTTCCCGGGTGGAGAACAGGACGAAAATTTTCATTCAAAAGACATATGTGTGGACGACGTACATAAGAAAACAACGATGGCAGTATAGGCACAATAGCGCAAGAAGGCGAAGGAGCATGAGAACCAGATTATGATGACGTTAAAAAGGTTTCGGGTCACTAATTTCCGATCTGTTATGGACAGCGGTTGGATCGACTGCGATAAGGTGACCACACTGGTCGGGATCAACGAAGCCGGGAAATCCAATGTTATATTAGCTCTTTGGAAATTAAATCCGGTAAGGGACGGAGAAATTGACCCATTGCATGATATGCCTGCAAAGGAATATTCGTCATGGAGATCCATTCCAGATGAAATTACTTTTATTTCTGCTGACTTTGAGTTGGATAGTTCTTTGACGAGCAGAGTAATGGCATTATGCAATTGTACTCGTGATATAGCTTCTATAGTGAATATTGAAAGAAGATACGATGGCATGTATGTAGTCTCCTTTCCTCGCTGCAAGGAAGAGCGCCTTGTTAGTGCCCCTGTTATAAAGTCCATTATATCGGATGCAAATGCTAAACTGGAGGGACTTAAAGAAAAGACGAAAGCAGAAGCGGGCATCAAGGAGAAAGTGACCGATTTCTATCAGGATGTTCTTTCGTATTTAGCAGAAAAGGATACTCTTTCTGAGGCAGATGCAAAAGCTATAAAAAGGATGTATCCTGATAATATTCATCAATCCGCTACTTCAGAGATATATCCGCATTTGCAGAGTATATTAAAAAAACTGAATGGAGAGTTTGCGGTCCTTAATTTGGTCGATCCAGCCCAAAACGTTGATGTAAGGAAACTGATGGTGCATGAAATGCCGTCATTTGTCTATTACTCGAACTATGGGAATCTGGATGCGCAGATATATCTTCCCCATGCCGTAAAATGGCTAAACAATGAGAAAGTCGCCGGGATAGATAACAGTGCCAAAGTCAGAACCTTGCGTGTGCTGTTTGATTTTGTCAAACTGGATCCACAGGAAATACTGGATCTTGGTAAGGATCCGGTCAGGATTGTTGAGGATACGGCCGGAAGGCAGAAAACAAAAACCCCTACAGATGCAGAAATCGAGGAGGCAACAAAGCAGAAGGAAGCAAGGACGATTCTTTTGAATTCCGCCTCAACTGAATTAACAAGGAAGTTTCGGGAATGGTGGAAACAGGGGGATTACAAATTCCGATTTCAGGCTGATGGTGAGTTTTTTAAGATATGGGTTTCGGATGATAAGCGTCCTGAAGAGATCGAACTGGAACGCAGAAGTACTGGTTTGCAATGGTTTCTTAGTTTCTTCCTGGTATTTCTTGTAGAGAGCCGCGAAGCGCATAAGGGAGCGATACTTTTGCTTGATGAGGCAGGACTTTCCCTGCATCCGTTAGCCCAGAAAGATCTGATCGACTTTTTTGATAGCTTAGCAGAAACGAATCAACTGATATACACATCCCATTCACCATTCTTAGTAGATACATCCAATATTGACAGAACGAAAGTAGTTTATTCTAACAAGGATGGACTTACGGTAGTATCCGGTGACCTGCGTGCTTCGGATGATAAACTGAATGAGAAGTCAATCTATGCAGTCCATGCGGCACTGGGATTGAGTGTATCGGATATCCTCCTGCAGGGCTGCCAGCCGGTTATTGTTGAGGGACCGTCTGATCAGCACTATTTTAACGCCATAAAGCGTTATCTGGTAAGGAATAAATTATATGCGCCCAAGTCAGAACTGATTTTTATACCATCCGGTGGGGTTCGCGGTGTGGCAGGGATAGCAAGTATTGTTAGTGGAAAAAATGCTGCACTGCCAATCGTCATTTTGGATGCGGATGAAAGCGGAAAGGCAGCGAAGAAAAAACTGTTGTCAGGTCTGTACCAAGGCTGTGAGGACTCCATTCTTGATATAGGACAGTTTTTAGAGTTTGAGAATGGAGAAGTAGAGGATTTGCTTCCGCTGAATTTGTTGTATCACCAGATCGACCGTTTCTTCCGTGAAGTGGAAGATGCGTATTTCGAGGAATACCACAATGATAAGGAAGCAATTGTTCCTCAGATTGAACATTTTGCGGAAGCACATGATATTGATTTGCCTAAAGGCTGGAAGGTGGATTTAGCCAGAATGGTGAAACAACAGCTTCAGAAGGCAAAACCAGATATGATTCCACAGGAGTATATTGATAAATGGATCCGTGTTTTTGAGAGATTTGATGCCTAATCAAACTTTTAGAATTAAAACGGCAAGAGTATATTGAATTAACTATAGGACAAGATACATGAAGGATAACATTTTTTTCAGGAAATATATACCCAAGAACAAATGGGTACAGATGGCGGTGCTTCTTGCAGTTGATATAGGAATCATTTGCTTGTCAGCATTTCTGGGTCTGATCATCCGCTTTGATCTGAGTTGGGCGGCCGTACCGCTAGAATATCAGTCAGTTGTCATACGGTATTTGCCAACGTACATCACAGGTACGCTGGCAGTTTTTTTGTTCCGGAAGATGTATGACATTGTATGGAGTGCAGCAGGAGTGAGGGAGGCGTTGAATATCGTCGCCACCTGCGGTATTGCGGCCCTTCTACAGACGGGCGGGATGATGATCCTGCAGTTTCGGGTGCCAAGGAGTTATTATCTGATTTCTTTCGTCGTCCTGTGCAGCCTGGTTTTAGCGGTGCGC
Source organism: uncultured Lachnospiraceae bacterium (assembly GCA_947624815.1). GTDB lineage: Bacteria > Bacillota > Clostridia > Lachnospirales > Lachnospiraceae > UBA3402. The sequence goes on from CANQME010000115.1 coordinate 2,921, forward strand.
CTGTCTTACCGGATTTGGTTATCGCTATTCAGCCAGGGGAAGCGCGGAAGAAATGGGAGACGGATCATGATCGTCGGCGCCGGTACTTCCGGAAGCGTGATTCTAAAGGAGATACATACCAGCGTCTATGTAAATGATATGGTCGTCTGCTTTGTGGATGATGATAAGAATAAGATTGGAAAGCTCTTAAACGGCGTACCCATCAAAGGAAATCGGAACGATATTCCCAAATTGGCAGCGAAGTACCGGGTGGATGAGATCTACATCGCCATGCCCGCAGCACCCGCCCAGGCTCGGAAGGAGATTATCGAGATCTGCCGGAAAACGGACTGCGCGGTAAAGATACTGCCCGGCATCTATCAGCTGTTGAATGATGAGGTGAGCGTATCCAAGCTCCGTGAGGTGCAGATCGAGGATCTGCTCGGTCGGGAGCCGATTCGTGTGAACTTGGATGAGATCATCGGCTATGTCAGAGGGAAGACGATCCTGGTGACCGGGGGTGGTGGTTCCATCGGAAGTGAGTTGTGCAGGCAGATCGCAGGACATAGCCCGAAGCGGCTTATCATTTTCGATGTATATGAGAATAACGCCTATGATATACAGCAGGAACTTAAGAAGAGTCATCCGGAGCTGGATTTGGTGGTGCTGATCGGGTCGGTGAGGAATACGCACCGGATGGAGAGTGTGTTTTCTACCTACCGGCCGGATATCGTATATCACGCAGCGGCGCACAAACATGTGCCACTGATGGAGGATAGCCCCTGCGAGGCGATCAAGAATAATGTATTTGGGACCTATAAGACCGCGAAAGCGGCAGATAAGTATGGGTCGAAGCGGTTTGTGTTGATATCGACCGATAAGGCAGTAAATCCGACGAATATCATGGGGGCTAGCAAAAGGCTATGCGAAATGGTTATCCAGATGATGGATGCAAGGTCGGAGACGGATTTTGTAGCAGTGCGGTTTGGGAATGTGCTTGGGAGCAACGGCTCGGTGATCCCGCTGTTCAAGAAGCAGATCGAAGCAGGCGGACCAGTAACGGTGACGCACCCGGACATCATTCGATACTTCATGACGATACCGGAGGCAGTTTCGCTTGTCCTGCAGGCCGGGGCCTATGCGAAAGGCGGGGAGATCTTCGTGCTGGACATGGGGAAGCCAGTAAAGATACTGGATCTGGCGGAGAACCTGATAAGGCTTTCGGGGTATGAGCCATATGTGGACATTCCGATTGAGTTTACGGGGTTGCGGCCCGGGGAGAAGCTGTATGAGGAACTTCTGATGGGAGAGGAAGGGCTTCAGGATACGCCGAACCAACTGATCCATATCGGGAAACCGATCGAGTTCGATAAGGATCGGTTGGCAGAGCAACTGGATATACTTTACGAAGTCGCGAACCATGACGAAAATGGGAAGATCAGGGATATGGTGAAGGAACTGGTGCCGACGTACCGGCCGGTGCGATAGAAAATTAATTGAACCATATTTAGAGAATATTTAGAATCAGGGTCATATTTTGAACTTCCTTTATTAAATTATGGACAGAGCAGGACATGTATACTAGGTGAGTTCTTCTTATATACAAGATGTATATAATTATGCGGAACGAAGTGAGAGTTCAAGAAGCACTGAGCATCGTAAGCTTCCGCGGATTATCTCCTCCTTTTGGTTAGATGGGACAATGTTCTTGAACCAATTTAAGATGCAAGGGATATGATTCCTCAGATTCTATGAAGTGTTATATTACAGTACAACCCGTGTCCAAAAGAGAACTTGCTGGAAAATCGTTTAGAATACTTCTGGAAAGAAACCCGTGGATTATATTGCACATGAATGACAGGGCAAATATAAATTTAAGCGAGGAAGAATATGAACTATTTAATAGTTGCTGCTCATCCGGATGATGAGGTTCTTGGAGCTGGCGGTACAATGTACAGACTGGCACAGAGTGGACATAAAGTGAACGTATGTATTTTGTCGGCGCAGGCAGAGGCGAGGCGCTTTAGGCCGGATATAGATGTTTTGGAAAATAATATCCGGGAAAGTGCCAATATTTTGAAAGTAAATAAGGTAATTTATGGTGATTTCCCTAATATTCGTTTGAATTTGGTTCCGCATCTTGAACTGGTGCAGTTCATTGAGAAAGCACTAATGGACACCCATGCAGAAGTGGTGTTTACCCACCATTCTTCTGATCTAAACAACGATCATGTGCAGGTTTCGTTGGCCTGTCAGGCAGCGGTGCGTCTCTTTCAGAGAAGGCCTGATGTTACACCGATTCGCGATTTCCTTTTTATGGAAGTTCTGACAGCAACTGACTGGGCTTTGAATACCGGCGGAAATCGTTTTATTCCGAATACCTATATCAGAATTGGAAAAGATGGATTGGAAAAGAAAATAGAAGCGCTTTCTATGTATAAAGGGGTTATGAGGGATTTCCCTCATCCCAGGAGCAGGGAAGTGCTGACTGGGCTTGCAGCTCTGCGAGGAGGACAGTCAGAGCTGGAGTATGCGGAAGCCTTTGAGAGTGTTCTCCGCAGGGTGATTTTAGATGGATAACACTGCCAAAAGAAGAACAGGCAGATAATGATCAGAATACAAAGGAGATGGCAAAGTTTTGAAAAAAAATGATAGAATCAGAATCAGTGACGTCCTTTTGTTTCTTTCCTCGGAAGGAATATCAGGCTATTGCGAAAGAGAAGATTTTACTTTTGAAACATTCTGCCCTTTGGGCGAGCCGGTTCCAAATGCGATCACATGGGCGCGACATGCGGAAAGCGTTAAGATAAAAGAACTGAATGCTGTACCGGGGATTGTCCTGGTGGCAGAAATGGACAATGCTTTTCCGGATGCAGAGTTTCCGATTCTTTATACAGAAAATGTCCACCGCACCTTTTTTCGCATTGTGGCCCATTTCTTTATGAACCAGGATCCGGAGAACCGGAAACCATACATAGCGCCGTCGGCAGTTCTGGAAACAGAAAATATAGGAGAAGGGGTGTATGTGGGGCACCATTCCTGTATCGGGAAGGATGTAAAACTGGGGAATCATGTGACGGTGCTGAATAACGTGACGATTCAGGGAAAAGTTACGATCGGGGATTATACAACGATCGAATCCGGTACGGTGATTGGGGCCTGCGGTTTCGGGCATTATGAGGATGAGGACGGGAATCCGGTTACGGTTCCGCACCTGGCAGGAGTCCGGATTGGGTGCCATGTGAGGATCGGGGCAAACTGCGTTATATGCCGTGGCTGCCTCGGAGATACGGTTATAGAAGATTATGTAAAAATAGATAATCTTTGCAATATTTCTCACAATGATCGAATCGGGCACGGGGCCATGCTGGCATCGGGTACCGTGATTTCAGGCAGTGTATCCGTCGGAGAAAATGCATGGTTGGCGCCCGGAACGCTCTTGATCAACGGGATCAGCGTCGGGAACCGATCTTATACCGGCCTTGGCTGTGTCGCGATGAAGGATGTACCGGCCGGGAAAGTGGCAGCGGGTATGCCTGCAAGGATCCTTGGTGACCGAGGATAAAAGGAGGATAGAGATGGAGCAGGAATTTCTTCATTTTGTGGCAGAAATTATGGGAAAGGAATCAGATGAGATCAGCATGGAGACGACATACGGCGAGGAACCGGCATGGGATTCCGTTGTGATGCTGACGCTGGTTATGGAATTGGAAGAAAAATATGGCATCGCGATCCGGGTGGAGAGCCTAGATAAAATCCGGCAGTTAAAAGATTTGTATCGGATCGTATCCGATTCCATGGATTAAACTTGCTGGATAGATATTAGAAAGTCTGGAGTGAGGATTGTTTGGGTAAGAAAAGAATAGCATTGCTGTCAAATATAACAGCAGATTACGTGGCAGCAAGACTAAAATCAAAATATGACATCTATATGCCCGCTGGATACGATACTTGGATCCGGGAAGCAGTAAGCGAGGACTCGATCATTGGGCAGGGTCGGTTTGACGCTGTAGTAGTGCTCCTTGACGGTACGGAAGCAAGACTCTGGAAGGATAGGGCTGAGGCAGAAAGCCACCTGCAGATGTGGGAACAGGCGATTCTGTCACTGGCAGAAAGAATCCGAACGGAACCAATTTTTATTCCCACACTGGATATTAGAGAAAATCGGATTCGAGCCTTGTCGGAACGGTTTTATAAGATTGAACTGGAAAATGCGTGGTATCAGTTTGCGCAGGATCTTTCGGAACAGAAAGGGAACGTGTATGTCTACGATCTCTGCAGCCGGATCGCGGATATTGGGCGTGACCGGTTTTATTCTGATAAAATGTGGTATCTGGGGGGCCTTCCATATTCAAAGGAAGGGATCTGCCTGGTGGCAAATGAGATTGATGGGATTCTGCGCAGCGCGTTTGAGGCAGGGAAGAAAGCAATTACTGTTGATCTGGACAATACACTTTGGGGAGGAGTGGCTAGTGAAGACGGGCTGGAAGGGATTGTTCTTTCAAGCCATAAAGGGGGGGAGCGTTTTTATGACTTCCAGCGTCAGCTCCTTGAAATGAAAAGAAGAGGTATTTTGTTGACTATCAACTCTAAGAATAATGAGGAGGACGTAAAAGAAATACTGGAAAAACATCCCTGCATGCTCCTTAAGCCGGAAGATTTCGCCCTGGAAAAGATCAACTGGCGTGATAAGGCAGAAAATATGATGGAGACTGTGAAGGAACTAAACCTGACGGATGGTTCCTTTATTTTTATAGACGACAACCCATTGGAGCGGGAGAGGGTGCGATCCGGATGCCCGGAGATCCTGGTCCCGGATTTCCCGCAGGATACCACGGAATTGCTCCGTTTTGCAGAAGCCTTGTTTTTTACTTATATCCGTCCGCTGCGCCTTTCAGAGGAGGACCTGCATAAAACGGAGATGTACAGAGCGGAGGAGAGACGTAAAAAGGATTACAAAATAAATGGCCTTGACCTGCATGATTACCTGATGGGGCTTGAAATGGAAGCAGACATTCACCGGATGAGGCCAGATGAACTGCGGCGTGTAGCCCAACTCTGTGGGAAGACGAACCAGTTTAACCTTACCACAAAGCGGTACACGGATGCCCAGTTAGAGGAGCTGGCAGGGCGGGATGATAGCGTGATCTATACAGTCAGCTTGAAGGACAGATACGGTTCGTATGGTCTTGTCAGCGTTGTGATTTTAAAACGGAAGGAAAAAGATATCCTGATCGATACATTCCTGATGAGCTGCAGGGTAATGGGACGCGGGCTTGAAGATACGGTTATAAACCAGATAGCTGTATCCAACAGGGACAAGGCAGAACGTTTGGTCGGAGAGTTTATCCCGACTGCCAAGAATATACCGGTCAAAGATTTGTATAAGCGATTGGGATTTACATATGTAGAAAGCAAGGGAGATTCTGAATTTTATGAATTGCAGCTGTCAAAGATAGGCACAGTTCCGAAACCTGTCTATAAAGAAATACGTTTTGCGGGATGAATCGCGGGAGAAGATAGGGAAAATGAAAATTGACCACGTTGGATATGCGGTAAAAAGGCTGGATAGGGCAGTAGAAAGTATGAAGAATTTGGGATTCCGGTCGTGGCCGTGGGTTGATGATACGGATCGCAATGTGCGGATCGCATTCTGCGAAAAGGATGGATACCGGGTTGAATTGGTTGCTCCGTTAGATACGGGAAAGAGAAGTCCCGTCGATACATATCTTAAGAAGAATGGTCCAATGGCATATCATCTGTGTTTTGAAACAGAGCGGTTTGAAGAAGAAGTAAAAGATTTGGAAAAGGCAGGATTCCGTATCATTGCTGCTCCGCAAGAGGCCGTTGCATTTGGCGGAAGAAAAGTGGCATTCTTGTCCAGCCTGCCACTGGGCCTCATGGAGCTGGTTGAGGGACCAACCGGAGAAGAAAGAAACGAAGGTGAAGGGAGAAACAATGGGCAGGAATGACCTTCTGAAGCCAAGAAAAACAATCTATTCGCAATACATAAAGAGACTCTTAGATATTACTCTAAGCGGAATAGCGATTCTTGTGCTCAGCCCGGTTTTTCTAGTCATCACAGTTATGGAACTGAAGTATCATGGAAAACCAGTCCTGTTTTGCCAGAAGAGGATCGGGCTGAATGAGAAGGAATTTATGATGTACAAGTTCCGCTCTATGACAAATGAGACAGATGGGGATGGAAGATTGCTGCCAGGGAATCAGAGGATTACAAAGTTTGGTCATTTCTTAAGGAGGACTTCTTTGGATGAGTTACCACAGTTATTTAACATATTGTCCGGGGAAATGTCTATCATAGGCCCAAGACCGTTGCTTCCAGAATTTCTTCCCTATTACACAGAGCGGCATCATATGAGGCACAGTGTCCGGCCGGGACTCACATGCATACCATTGAAACCACTTGATAAGTTTACATATAATGAGCAATTTGAGAACGACCTTTGGTATATAGAAAACATGAGTTTTTCGGTAGATGTAAGAATGCTGTTTACGGTGGCGTGGGAGACACTGAGAGGAAGCAGAAGCAGTGTAGATGATACGCGGGAGGAGTTTACGCCTGATTATTGGAAGAACGGATAGGACTGTATTGAGTGAAAGGGTGCAGAATAAAAAAGGGGAACTTAAGGATTATGAATGTGAAGCGGATCCTCATTACAGGAAAAGACAGTTATATAGGGACATCCTTTGAAAAATGGATGAGTAGGCTCGAGTTCGATGGCATGTACAAAGTGGATACCTTGGATATGAGGGAAAAGGAGTGGGAGAATAAGGATTTTTCGGTTTATGAAACCATTCTTCATGTAGCTGGAATAGTCCATCGAAAGGAAACTTCAAAAAATATACATTTATACTATGAAGTAAACAGGGATTTGGCTATAAAGGCAGCCAGAAAAGCAAAACAGGAAGGTGTCAGGCAGTTTATTTTTTTAAGTACAATGGGAATTTATGGGAAGATGGAAGGAACCATTACTGAAGAGACACCTGCAGATCCGAAAACTCATTATGGGAAATCCAAATGGCAGGCAGAAATAGCAATACAAAGATTGGAAACTCCGGATTTTAAAATAGCAGTTCTTCGGCCTCCCATGGTATATGGAAAAGAATGTAAAGGAAATTATCTTAAATTATCACAATTTGCGCGTCATAGTCCTATTTTCCCATACACTATCAATAAGCGTTCTATGCTATATATCGATAATCTTTGTGACTTCATCCAGAAAGTCATTGATGAAGAAATGCGAGGAGTTTTTTTCCCGCAAAACGCAGAATATGTTAATGTTTCAGACATGGTTGAAAAAATAGCCAATGTTTCAGGACATAGAATATTTATTATAAAGGGAATAGAACGTCCAATTCGGGTTTTGGGAGGGAAAAGAGCGAAGAAAGTGCTGGGAACCTGTATTTATAATATTAACCGGGATAGATGTTCAGTGGTATCATACGAAGAATCCATCTTGCGTACAGAACTATAATTACAAAAGGTATATCTATATTATACATATTGGAGGAGTTATGCTGTCAGTTATAACTGTCTGCTATAACAGCGAAAAGACGGTAAGTGGGACAATTGAATCAGTATTGAACCAGACAAACAGTAATATTGAGCATATTTTTATTGATGGTAATTCCAGTGATGATACGTTGTCGATAATCAACAGTTATCGGGAAGATTATGAAAACAGAGGATTGCGGTTGGTAGTGGTAAGTGAACCCGACAAAGGAATTTATGACGCGATGAACAAGGGAATTAAACTTGCAACAGGGACTGTTATAGGGATTCTCAACAGTGATGACTGGTATGAACCAAACACTTCTGCTATCGTACAAAAGCTCATGGATAGAAATCCAGATACAGATATTCTTATGGGTGCTGTAAGAATACATAATCACGAACAAAAAATAATTAAGAAAATAAAAAAGTCACCATGGATCACCTCCAGAAATTTCAATCATTCTGCCATGTTTGTTAAGAAGAAGTGTTATGAAGAAGTTGGAAGCTATGACATATCCATGCTGTATGCGGATTTTGACTGGTTCTTAAGGGCCATGAAAAAGGGAAGAAAAATAAGCTATACAAGAGAGATCCTATCAAATTTTTCAGTCGGTGGAATCAGCACCCGGAAATCCTTAAAGCAGGTATTATATCGGATAAAAGACCGTTATAGGGCCTACCATAATAATGGTTATTCAAGGTTCTATATGGGCGAGTGTATCCTGCAGGAAGCCGCGAAATATTGTCTCGTCCGGCAGTGATGAAATGTATTACGCAAATGGGTTTGGATTATCATAACAATTAACATGATTTGAGGAGAACATTTCTGAATGAAGAAAGCACTGATCACAGGCATTACCGGCCAGGATGGTTCCTATCTGGCCGAATTTTTATTGGAAAAAGGTTACGAAGTACACGGGATCGTAAGGAG